>NZ_CAXGSH010000011.1:0-53911 GCF_964012375.1 uncultured Salinisphaera sp. | reverse complement strand
CGGCGTTGCCGATCGGCCAGTTCGGGCTGATCGAAGGCCCGATCATGGCAGGCGGCGATCGCGTTGATATCACGATTCACGGTCGCGGCGGCCACGGCGGGCTCAATTCGCATGGCTGTATCGACCCGGTACGTATCGCCGGCGATCTGATCACCCAGGCCCATGCCATCGTCGGGCGGGATATCGACCCGCTGGCGCCGGCGGTGCTCAGCCTGTGTTCGATTCAGGCCGGTGATCTGGCCGGTTTCGCGGTGATTCCGGATACCGCGCGGCTGTCCGGTACGCTGCGCGCGCTGGACAACGACACCCGCGAGAAACTCCGCGCACGCCTGCGTGCTATTTGTGAGGGCCTGGAAGCAAACTATGGCGCGACCATCGAGTTGTCCATCGAGGACAAGTTCAGCGTGACCTACAACCATGCCGGCCCGACCGCCACGGCCCGCGCGGCGATCGCCTCGACGTTTGGCGAAGCTGCCCTCGCGCCGAACTATCCGCCGTGCATGGGCGGCGAGGATTTCTCCTACATGCTGGATGTCTGCCCGGGGGCCTATATCCATGTCGGTTCGGGCGACGACGCGCATACGCACGGGCTGCATCACCCGGCCTACGATTTCAACGACCGCATCATGGCGCCCGGCATTGCGCTGTTCGTGCAGCTGGCCCGGGACACGCTCGCCCAGGGGGCGTAATCGGCCGCGGCCCGGCCAAATGCATTGGGGCCGGCCGGGCTTTTCATCGCAGGGAGCATCATGGAAAATAAACCCAGGCGTCGCAGTGCGACCGGCGCCTATATCGTGTTCTTGATCGCGGCGGTCACGCTGATGACCGTGCCCGTATTCACCTTTGCGGATCGCGTCGAGCCGCTGGTGTTCGGGCTGCCGTTCAATCTGTTCTGGATCGTGTTGGTCGAGCTGGCCGCGTTTGTGGCCATTCTTTGCTTCTATGTCTATGAACACGGCCGCGGGAGCGAGACATGAGCAACTGGATGTTCGCGCTGGGCTCGATGCTGGTCTATCTGGTCATCGCGTTCGCACTGGGGCTGCTGGCGGGCCGCAAGCGCTCGTTCTGGTCGGTGTCCGAATATGCGGTCGCCGATCGGGGACTGGGCTTCATCGTGGTCTGGTTCATGATGGGCGGTACGGTCTTCAGCGCCTTCGCTTTTCTGGGCGGGCCGGGGATGGCGTTCTCGCAAGGCGCGGCTGCGTATTTCGTACCGGCCTATCTGGCGCTGGGCATTCTGCCCTGGTACGTGCTCGGGCCGAAGGTCGGGCGTATCGGCGCGCGCAAGAACTTCGTCACCCTGGGCGAGTTCGTGGGCGATCGTTATTGCTCACGCGCGCTCACGGTATTGATCGGCGTGATTTCGGTGCTGGCCTTCATCCAGTATCTGACGCTGCAGATCAAGGGCATGGCCTTCATCTTCAGCATTCTCACCGAAGGCGTTATCCCTTACTGGTTCGGCGCGCTGCTGGCCTATGGGATCGTGGTCATCTACGTGGCCAGTTCCGGCGTGCGCGGCGCGGCCTGGAGCGATGTGCTGCAGGGCGCGCTCATGCTCATCGTCGCCTGGGCGGTGGGCTTTTATCTGGTGAACACACTGCACGACGGGCCGAGCGACATGTTCTCGGCCATCAACGCCGCGCAGCCGGATTTTCTGACCATCGGGCGTGACGGCTCGCCCATGTCGGCGATGGCCTTTGCCTCGGTGATCGTGGTGTCGGCCCTGGGCTTTCTGATGTGGCCGCATCTGTTCACCAAGTCCTATACCACCACGGAAAAACGCATCAAGCTCACCACGCTGGCCTTCCCGCTGTTCGGTATTTTCCTGGTGCCGGTGCTGTTCGTGGGCTATGCCGGTATCGGCGTGGTCGCCCCGGACGCGCTCGGCAGCGCCGACGAGCTGCTGCCCTATCTCATCACCAACGAGCTCGGTGCCAGCGGCTGGCTCTATGGCCTGATCGGTGCGGGTTCGCTGGCTGCGGCCATGTCGTCTTCGGATGCGATCACCCACGGCGGTTCGGTGTCCTTCGGGCGCGATATCTGTCGTGCGGTCAAGCCGGATCTGTCCGAGCGCGCCCAGATATGGATCATGCGCCTGGCCGTGGTCGGCATCGGCGCGGCGGCCTACTGGCTGTCGATTTTCGGCGCGGCCGGGATCATCGCGCTGCTGGTGGGCGCCTATGGGTCGATCGCCCAGTTCGTGCCTGCGGTCTACGGCGCGCTGATCTGGAAGCGCGGCACCGCCGTGGGTGCGATCAGTGGCATGGTGGTGGGCATCGGCGTCAACTACTACTACCAGATCGTGGCGGATACCACGCCCTGGGACATGAACGCCGGCCTGATCGGCCTGCTGTGCAATATCGCGATCTTCGTGGCCGTGAGCCTGATCACCAAGCCGGTTGATGAAGCACTCGCGGCTGAATATCGAAACGCGTAGCGCACGAGCGCTCTATGGACAGCGCGCCACCCACGGGTAGCGCGCTGTCGGTCAGCCTGCGGGGTCAAGCATCGCCTGACCCTGCCAGGTATCTCGCTCTCAATGCGCAGCCGCCGTGGCCGCCGAGCCGTTCGTGCGCGTGCGCCGCTGGGCCTGCGTTTTCGCTGCCGGGCGTTCGTGATGAATGCTCGAAGGCATCGGCCCCTTGCGCTTGCGTCGATGGGGCAGCGCCATACGCAGGATACGCTTGGCCACACCGCCGAGCTGTTTCGAGAACGGACCGGTGTTGTAGTTAAGATTGTAGCGTTCGGCGATCGCCTGGATCTTGGGCCCGATTTCGCGATAGCGGTTGGAAGGCATGTCCGGGAACAGATGGTGTTCGATCTGATAACCCAGATGGCCGGTCAGCACATGGAACGGCACCGAGCCGTTGACGTTCGACGAGGCCAGCATCTGGCGCAGATACCACTCGCCCTGGGTTTCGTTTTCGGTTTCCTCGATACGAAACATCTCGGCTTCTTCAGTAAAATGCCCGCAGAAGATGATCAGAAACGACCATACGTTGCGATTGAAGTTGGCGACCATGTTGCCGGAAAACACGAACGGCGCCATCGGCCCGGCCAGCACCGGGAACAGCACATAGTCCTTGAGCACCTGCCGGCGAACCTTGCGCCAGATATCGCGCCCCTGCGATAGCGCCTCGGCATAGCTTTTGTCCTTGCCCACGCGCTCCCATTCCAGGTCGTGCAGGGCCACGCCCCACTGGAAGAATGCGGCGAGGGCGAGCACATAGAACGGCTGGAACAGAAAGGCCGGGTTCCATTTCTGGTCTTCGCTCATGCGCAGGATCGAATAGCCCACGTCGCGATCCATGCCCACGATATTGGTATAGGTGTGGTGCATGTAGTTGTGCGAATGCTTCCACTCGCGCCCGGGGCAGGTGTTGTCCCAGTCGTAGGTGGCCGAGTCCAGCGCCGGGTCCTGCATCCAGTCCCACTGGCCGTGCATGGCGTTATGGCCGATTTCCATGTTCTCGAGGATCTTGGAAAGCGACAGCAGCGCGGTGCCGGCCAGCCAGGCCGGCGGCAGGATGCCGGCAAACAGCAGCGCGCGCCCGGCCACTTCGGAAAAACGCTGGGTATTGAGCACGCGATAGATATAGCGGGCGTCGTCCTTGCCGAGGCTTTTCATCACCTCGTCGCGCAGGGCGTCGAGTTCGGCGCCGAATTGTTCGACGTCGGCGTCGCTTAAATGTGTCGGTCGGCCCATGATTTGCTCCTCGGTTGGGTAGAACGGCGTTCTTGCATCGAGAACGCCTGTTAGATTTCCAGCGCGACGTCGCCCGCCGCGGCATGGATACATATCTGGATGTCGGTATCGCGAATCTCGCGCACTTCGTTGTTGCGCAGGTCGCGCACCGTGCCCTCGCTCACGCGGCACTTGCAGCTGTGACAGATGCCCATGCGACAGCCATAGGGCGGGTTCAGCCCGGCGTTTTCCGCCACTTCCAGCAGCGAGCCTTCGTCGCCGGAGGCGGCCACGTCGGATTTGATGAAATGCACCTCGCCTTCGCCCTGGGCGGCCTCGCGGCGGCTGGCCTCGAACTGTTCACGAAAGATGGGCTTCGTGGTGCGTGCGTCGAGCAGCGACTCGGCGGCGTCCATGAAACCCGACGGCCCGCACAGCCAGGTCATGCGTTCGCCAAGTTCGTGCATCTCGCGATCGAGCGTGTCGCCATCGATACGCCCGTGCTCCTGGGTATAGCGGATGACGAGCGACAGCGACGCATGGGCGTCAGCCAGTGCGTCCAGCTCGTCGGTATAGATCATGTCCTCGTCGGTGCTGGCGTAGTGCATGAACACCACGTCCGGCAGACAGTCCTGATCGATCCAGGAGCGCAGAATACTCATCACCGGTGTGATGCCACTGCCCGCACTCAGCAGCAATGCCTTGGCCGGCGGTTCGACGTTGGGGTAGAACTCGCCTTCGGGATGGCTCAGATAGACCAGCTGGCCGGCCTTGGCCCGGTCGACCAGAAAATTGCTGACCACGCCGTCGCCGTTGCGCTTGACCGTGATTTCCACCCGGTCGTTACGGGCCGCGCTTGCAATCGAGAAGCAGCGGCGATGACGTACACCGTCGAGATCGATACCGAAGAGAATATGCTGGCCCGGGCGTGGCGTGATCCAGTTGTCGTTGGGGGCGATGGTCAGGGTGACGCTGTCGGGCGTCTGGCGCTGGACATCGGCAATACGTCCGCGCGGCTCGTTGACGGAAAGCTTGCTGTCGATCAACCCCAGGTAGTGATCGACCGACAGCGGCGTGGTCAGTGACTTCGCCAAAGAGCTCTTCAGCACCTTCCTCACGATCGGTTTCATCGCATCTCCTCGCACGGCATGGCCGTTGCAGTCGTGTGGGCTCTACGGCGCGCTTCGACTGCTTATTTTGTTCGGTTTGTTGTAGCACAGGCGTTTCGTTTCAGATATGGCGATGCTTTTTCACCATTGCGCCAGGATGAATCGTACCCGCCGGCCGGAAACGTCTTTATCGATCAGGGATGTGGGTTTTGAAATGGATTATTTTACGATTAGTGCCGCGAAACCAGAGGGTTAGATTCGGTACGCATAGGCGACGACTTGAACTCGGTTTAAGCTCTAATAATCGTCATTCAGCGCGTTAGCGACGTTAAATCGGTATGCGCAACGACCGGTGACCGGCGCCGTCCGCGCTGCGGCATGCCGCTATCGCGCAATTAAACGACGACACACGCTTTTTTCAGGCGATCAGTCCGGGCCCGGTACCGCGACCCGCAAACCGAATTGCTCCATCAGCCGGCGCTGTGCCGGATTGGGTCGTCGGGACGTAAACAAGGCAACAGGATCCGTCCCTTCGCCGGTCACAGCCGCAGGCTCTGCCGGGCCGAGAGCGACCGTGGACACGCTGAGCACGTGGCGGGCGATCGCCGGCGCCGGATCGAGCCATTGCACGGGCCAGGGCGCCAGCCGCTCGAAGACACCGGCCAGAAACGGATAGTGGGTACAGGCGAGCACCACGATATCGGTGCGCTGACCGGCCTTTTCGACGAAGCAGGGGGCGATTTCCGCACGGATCGCCGCGTCGTCGTCGGCGTTATCCTGAACATGGGCCTCGGCCAGACGGGCGAGCTGCCGGCTGCCCACCAGGTTGATCTCGCAATGGGCCGCGAACGTTGCGATCAGCTGGCGGGTGTAGTCGCGGCGCACGGTCGCCGGTGTGGCCAGTACCGATACCAGCCGCGAGCGGCTGCGCTCGGCGGCCGGCTTGATCGCAGGTACCGTGCCCACGAAACAGGCCGTCGGATACGCCGCGCGTAGATCCGCCAGTGCGAGTGTGGCGGCCGTATTGCAGGCAATGACGACGATTTCCGGCGTGTGGTCGCTCAACAGGCGGCCCATCAGTGTGATCAGGCGATCGCGCAGCCGGTCTTCGTCCCAGTCGCCGTAGGGAAAGCCGGCATCGTCAGCCACATAGACGAGGCGGCGATCGGGCAACACCTGCCGGATTTCGCGCAGCACGGTCAGCCCGCCGATGCCGGAGTCGAATACCAGAATAGGACGCCGTGCCATGCCTGTTGGGGTCTGCCTGCGAAAGCCGGCTATTCTGGCATAGGGCGTGTCGTCGTGAGATAAGGCGGCGCATTGCCCGCGCTGGGCGTGCCATGCGGCGTTCCGGGCCTTGACCGTGGCTCGCCACGCTCGGCGGCCCGCGCCTTGCCTGGCACGCCCTAGAGCGTGACGGCACCGCCGTCGGCCCGCGGGTCGCTCGCACCTTCGCAATAGCCCTCGGGGTGGCGCACGACCGCACCGGCATGCCCGGCCAGGTCGGAAAAGGCATCGATCATCTCCACCTGGTGGCCGGTCGCGATGAGTTCGTCGACCAGGGACCGCTCGAAACGATTTTCCAGCTTGAGGCTGGTGGTGGCATCGCCCCAGGTCTTGCCCAGCAGCCAGCGCGGTGCGGTGACCGCGCGTTGCAGGCCCTGGCCGTACATGGCATAGCGTGAGAAAACGGCTGCCTGGGTCTGGGGCTGGCCTTCGCCGCCCATGGTGCCGTAGGCCATGATCCGGCCGTCGTCGAGTTCGGCCATGGCCGGGTTGAGGGTATGGAAAGGGCGCTTGCCGGGGGCAAGCTGGTTCGCGCCGGGTTCAAGCGAAAAGCCCGCCCCGCGATTCTGGAACGTCACCCCGGTGTCCGGGCAGGTCAGCCCCGAGCCGAACTCCCAGAACACGCTCTGAATGAAGCTGACCATGGTGCCGTCGGCGTCGGTCGCCCCCATCCAGATGGTATCGCCGGCCTTGGCTTCGTAGGGCCAGTCCAGCGCCTTGCGCGGGTCGATGGCGCCGTGCAGTTCGTCCAGATGCGCGGCCTCCAGCCAGGATTCGGCCGGGCGGCTCATGTGATCGGGGTCGCCCAGTTCGGCGTTACGGATCAGAAACGCCTGTTTGGTGGCCTCGATCAGACCGTGCAGATGATCGAAGCCCTCGGCCTCGGCCACTTTCAGGCGGTCGAACAAAGCCAGAATCATCAACGAAGACACGCCCTGGGTCGGCGGCGGCATGTTGTAGATGGTGCCCACCGAAAGCGGCGTGGACAGCGGGGCGACGATATCGGCCGCGCATTGCGCCAGGTCGGATGCACGCAGCGGCGAGCCCATGGCCTCCAGATAGGCCGCATGCGTTGCCGCCAGCGAGCCGGTGTAATAGCTGTCCAGGCCTTCGCGGGCCAGCGTTTCCAACGTGTTGGCAAGGGCCGGCTGATAGAAGATATCGCCTTCGCGCGGTGCGCGATCGCCGGGCAGGAAAATATCCGCGAAGCCGGGCACGCCGCGCAGCTCGTCGGCCTTGGCGGCAGTGCAGGCCGCCTGGTTGCCGGTGGTCACGAAGCCGTCGCGGGCATGGGCGATCGCGGGCGCGAGCAATGTGTTCAACGCCATCGGCTCGCGCTCGAGCTGGTTCAGCGCGGCCTGCCAGCCGGCGATCGTGGCCGGCGCCGTCAGCGCGGCGCGGGCGCCGCGGGCCGGGATCTGTTCATGCTCGCCGTGACCGGCATACCAGTCCGGCGTGGCCAGTGCTGCAGCACGCCCGCAGGCCGAGATGCCGATCGGCGCCTGACCGGGTTTCTTGATCAGCCAGAAACCGTCGCCGCCGATCGAGTTCATATGCGGATAGACCACGGCGATGGTCGCTGCGCTCGCGACCATGGCTTCAATGGCGCTACCGCCGGCGGCCAGTACATCACGCCCGGCCAGAGCGGCCGACAGATGCGGGGCGGTGACACAGCCGTAACGGCCTTTCGCGCTTTGCAGCATGGATAGCGTCCTGGGTGACTAAGGGGCGTTGCCGTATCGGCCGGCCCGGTCTAAATAACGGGTTGTAGCCGAATAATGCCGTATGCAGATGGTGGCTTGCATGGATCGGCGCAAGCGTTGCCGGTCGGTGGTCGCTGGCGTTGCGGTCAAGGCTGGCCAGCGGCGCGAGGCATCCGCGGCTGTGCGGGTTCGGGTAGCGCAGCCGTTAATGCGTCTCCAACGCGCATGTTCGAACGCGCATGTTCGTTAGAGACGACTGCCCGGGTCGCCCCTGCGCGTCGCGTGCGCGCCGGCATGACAGGAAGGTCGAGAGGCCCTGGGGCGTGTCGTCATAAGATAAGGCGGCGCATCGGCGGCCAAGCCGCGGCAAGACAAGGCATCGCGAGCGTAGCGTGGTCATGCCACGTAAGCGAGCGATAACGCCGAATTGCCGCGGCTTGGCCGTCGACCCTCCGGGTTGTCCGCGCCGGACGCGCCATGCGGCGTTGCGGACCTTGACCGTGGCCCGCCACGCTCGGCGGCCCGCGCCTTGCCTGACACGCCCGGCGCGGGCAATGCGACGTCATATCTTATGACGACACGCCCTCGCCCGGCTCTGCGTCGTAGAGGTTTGCACGCAGCACGTTAAAGATTTCGTTGCCATCGAGTGCTGCGAATTCGAAGCCGCTATCACGCCCTAGATGCCCGAAACGTTGCTCCGCCGCGGCCTGTGCGCCGACGTAGGCCATTGCCCAGCTGGAAAATACACGGGCATCCGAAGGCTCGAACAACAGCACTGTCACGTCGGAATGGCGTTCGTCGCACTGGATGCGTTCGAAGGTGGCCTGGATCGCATGGTGCGGGCCTTCGAGCACCTGGGCGAAACAGCCGCTATTGAACATGAGTGCGCCGGTGATCTGGGCTTGGCGATTGTTTTCGCGCGAGATTTCCAGAATGCCGCCGATCTGCGGTTCGATCTCGTCGCTAATATCGTTACGGCTCATATAAACGAGGCGGTAGAGCGTATCGGGCATCGTGTCTCCTGAAGGCTAGCTCGCCTGCGCGGCGGACAGGCGGAATTGGCCGAGAAAGTCGGCGATCTGCTCGGCCGGCATGGGCCGGGCAATGTAGTAGCCCTGGGCCAGATTGCAGCCTTCGTGTTCGAGCTGGCGGTATTGTTCGAGTGTTTCGATGCCCTCGGCCGTGGTGGCCATGCCGAGGTTCGACCCCATGGCAAGAATGCCGCTGATCAAGGCCTTTGCACGCGGCGAAGGCTCGGCCTGAATGAACGACTTGTCGATTTTTATCTTGGAAAACGGGAAGCTGTTGAGATAGCCGAGCGATGCGTAGCCGGTGCCGAAATCGTCGATCGCGATGGCCACGCCAAGTTCCTGGATAGCCCACAGCCGACGCATAATCGATTCCGATTCTTCGAGGAAGAGGCCCTCGGTAATTTCAAGCTCGAGACGCGCCGGTGCGAGCCCGCTGTGGGCGAGCGCATCGCGAACGACGTCGACGATGGCGTCGTCGGCGAACTGAGCCGGCGAGACATTCACGGCCACGCTCAGGCGTTCGTCGCCCCAGGTCATGGCCTGTTGGCAGGCCTGTCGGATCACCCAGCGGCCGATGGATGCGATTTCGCCGAGTTCTTCGGCCAGCGGGATGAACTCGAGGGGGGAGACCCGACCGCGTGTGGGGTGCTCCCAGCGGATCAGCGCCTCGAAGCCGATCACGCGTTGCTCGCGCATCGAGGTCTGTGGCTGGTAGTGGAGCGTGAACTGGCGCAGACCGAGCGCGCGCCGTAGGTCGACTTCGAAGTCGCGGCGGTCGAATGCGCGCTGTTCCAGATGGGATTGAAACACATAGTGGCCAGCGCGCCCCTGATGCTTGGCCTCGTAAAGGGCAAGATCGGCATGGCGCAGCAGATCCTGTAGCTGCGCGCTGTCGCCCAGGAGTGTGGCAATACCGATGCTCGCACCGATATTGATCTGATGGCCATCGACAAGAAACGGGCGCCCGAGCAGATCGACCAGCCGCCGAGCCAGCGCTTCGAGACCTTCGCGCCGTTTTTCGTCCGGAATGAGGATTACGAACTCGTCGCCGCCCAGCCGGATGAGCGTATCGTTGCCACGGGTCGATGCCCGAATACGCTGGGCGACCAGAACCAGCAGCTCGTCGCCGGCGCCGTGGCCGAGCGTGTCGTTGACCTGCTTGAAATGATCGAGATCGATAACGAGAACGGCTGCGTAACGCGCGCCTAGCGCTTCGAATTCACGCAGGCGTTCGGCATACATCAGGCGATTGCCGAAGCCGGTCAGCGGGTCGAGTTGGGCGGCGAGGTCGAGCGTGGACTCGTCGCGGTGTGGCCAGCCGATGGCGGCAATCACCAGCCGCTGCCCATCGCGGCGGGCGCCGATATAGAGCGTCAACGAACGGCCTGGCGCGATTTCGATCGTCAATGCGGATTCGCCGATATCGCGCAGCTGCCATTCGAGCAGATCGCGCGAACGGGCTTCGGCCAGCGCGATATCCGTGAGCCGGCGCGGCAGCGTGTCGATATTCAGGCGCCGGGCGAACGTCGTGTTGGAATACGTGATGACGTTGTCGTCATCGACGATGGCGATGCCCGTGGCAAGCGCCTCAAGCTCCGTCACGCTGTCGATCATACTCATGGCCCGTTCGCCGCGCGCGATACTGGGCAGATCGGCTACGCCGGATCTGCGCAAGTAGAATTGGTATTACGACGTTTGATCGGCGGCTGTATCGGCAACTTGAGTGGTCGCGGTCAGGCGCGCGCTCTAGCCGTAATTCACGCGATCCCGGCCGTCGTCCTTTGCGCAATACAGCGCATCGTCGGCGCGTTTGAGGATCTGGGCCGGCGTCTCGTCGCTCTGGGCGCAGGTCACCCCGGCGGAGACGGTGAGGGTGATTTGCTCGCCTTCGATTTCAAGCGGGGTATCGCGTACGCGAGCCACGAGGCGCTCGAGCGTGTTGGCGGCCGCGGGCAGCGTTGTTTCCGGTAGCAGGGCCAGAAATTCCTCCCCACCCCAGCGGCCGATCGTGTCGCTGTTGCGCAGCGTCTGGCGCGCGATATCGGCGAACAGTTTGAGCGCCGCATCGCCGGCGGCATGGCCGTAGCGGTCGTTGAGCTGCTTGAAGTGATCGAAATCGATCAGGGCCACGCTCAGGTTACGCGTATAGCGCTGGCCGCGATCGAGTTCATGATCGAGCTGCTCGGAGAGCAGCCGCCGGTTGGCCAGACCGGTCAACTCGTCCTGCGTGGCAAGCGTTTGAAGTCGTTCGTGCGCATGGCGGAGTGCGGCGAGATCCTGTTCGCGGGCGATTTCATGACCCAGCCATTGGGCGAACATGGCGATCAGGTCATAGTCTTGCTGATTGAAGGGTGACGAGGGCAGGGAGCTGGAGAAACTCAACACACCATAAACACGGCCGTCCACGGTGATCGGCGCGCCAAGATACGACTCGAGCCGGAATTTCGCATAGCAGGGATGGGCTTTGAGCTTGCTTTCGCCGGCGTGATGAACGCCGAACGCACCCCGCTTCGAAAGCACGTGATAGCAGTACGTATCGGGCAGTTCATAGATAGCGCCGACGGCGATGCTGCCGTCCGGCGATTCCGCCTCTTTGACTTCGTAGCGCTGGCCGTCGATTTTCGCGACCACCCCGTAGGCCATGGCGAAATGCTGGACGCCCAGCTCGACGATCTCACGCCGGCGTTGCTCGAATCCACGCGTCGGATCGGACGTGATCTGGTTGAGCGAGTGCAGCACCTTGTTCGTGGCGATGTGCGACGATACGTCGCGAATAATTCCCAAAAACAGCGGCTTACCGCGGTCGCCGTGGCGGATCGCACCGCCGGTGGTTTCACCTTCGAACACGCTGCCGTCGCGACGCCGATAGCGCATGAGATAAGTATGACGGGCGTCGTCGGCCTGGGCGTTGTAGCGCGTCGCGCCGAGCTGCTCGAAATCTTCACGCCGCTCGTATAACGCCGCCGTGGAAAGGCCGGCGAATTCAGCTGCGGTATAACGAAAGAGGCGGTTGGCGGCTTCGTTGGTCATCACCACCCGTCGGTCGACGTCGCTGATGATGACGGCCTCGCTGACCTCGGCAAACACCCGGGCGAGCAGAACACGCAGCGATTGACTGTCGAGCGCCAGTGCTTCGTCTGCGATCATATCTGCGCTTAGGTTTTTCAAGATGCCCCCCTGGCACGCGTAGGGTCGCGTGTTTCGCCGCCGAACATCGCGTGCGCGATCTGGCCACCTCCAAAGCGTACCGCAAACCCGCCCGGCCTTTGTGCGAAGTATGGCTTTTACCGCCGGCCGGGCATGTGCTATGCCATACCCAGGCGGCGTCAAGACCGCTTTGAACCGCGAACCGGAGGATAGACCTTGCTGATCGACCACCCGGGATATTCGTGGCGTGTGCGTGGTGGCGCGCCCGTCGAGCCCGAACGATGACGGTGAAAGCGTCGAGCAGCGGCGTGCCTGATCCCGCGGGTCGCTGGCAGGCATTGCTGATTCTTGCGGCGGCGCTGCTTTTGGGCATGACGGCCTGGTTTTCGGCCACCGCGGTCGTGCCCCAGCTGCGTGCCGGCTGGGCCCTATCGCCGGGTGCGGCGGCCTGGATGACCATCGCGGTACAGCTTGGCTTCGTGATCGGCGCGCTGGCCAGCGCGGTTTTCAATATCGCCGATCGGATGGCGCCGCGCCGGCTGATGTTCTACGGCGCGCTGCTGGCCGCGATCTCCAACGCGGCGTTGCTGCTGGCCCCGCCGGTGGCCCTGGCCGTATTACTGCGCGTGCTCACCGGCATTGGCCTGGCCAGCGTCTATCCGCCTGCCCTGAAAGCGATGGCGACCTGGTTCAAGCTTAAGCGCGGCACGGCGCTGGGCATCATGGTGGGTGCGTTGACCCTCGGGTCGGGCGCGCCGCATCTGGTCAACGGACTGGGCGGGCTGGACTGGCGGGTGGTGATCGCCGCGAGTTCGATCATGTCCTTCGCCGGCGGCGTGATCGCCCGCTATCTCGGCCGCGACGGGCCGTTCGACTTCCCGCGTGCCGTGTTCGACCCGCGCAAGGCTTGGCAGGTGTTTTCGGATCGGCCGGTGCGTCTGGCCTGTATCGGCTACTTCGGCCACATGTGGGAGCTCTATGCCATGTGGGCCTGGTTCGGCGTATTTCTTGGCGATGTGCTTGATAGGAATGCGTTCGAGGCACCCCGGGCGCTGGGCGCGGTCGCCACCTTTGCCGCCATCGGGGTGGGGGCGGTTGGCTGCTGGGTGGGCGGTATTCTGGGCGATCGCTGGGGGCGCGGCAAAGCCACCGTGTTGGCCATGGTCGTATCCGGCGGCTGTGCGCTGATTATCGGTTTCATTCCGACCACCGCCTGGCCGCTCATTCTGATCGTGGGGCTGATCTGGGGATTCTGGGTGGTAGCCGATTCGGCCCAGTTCTCGACCGCGATCACGGAGCTGGGCGATCAGCGCTATGTCGGGACCGCGCTGACGCTGCAGCAGGCCATCGGCTATGTGCTGACCATCCCCACGATCTGGCTGATACCGATCGTGCATGAATCCATGGGTTGGTCGTATGCGTTCGCACTGCTCGCGCTTGGGCCGCTGGTCGGCACGATCGCGATGCGCAAGCTCGCGCAGATTGAAAATGCGCCGGCCCGGGGCGGGCCGGCGTCGCGTCTGCCCTAGGGCGTATCAGCTGGCCAGAAGCGTATTCAGCTCGGGCGGCAGGTCGAAGGTGACGTCGACGAATTCGCCGGTGGTTACCGCCTGCTTGAGCGTATTGATCACCGCACGCACGGGTTCCTGCACGTCGTTTGCGTCCATATTGGCGCGGGTGGCGACTTTGCTATAGAAATCGTCCAGGGCCACCGAGCCTTCGGCATCGCCGGTGTGCTGCTGGCCGCCCTTGAGCGCAGACTGGGACAGTTCCGACGGCAGCTGCGAGGTGAGCTTGCGAATCTCTTCCTGCGGCAGGTGCAGGCACAGCGATTCGATGGTCGCGAATGTCACGTTGGTGGCTACGGTGCGATCGTTAACGCCGCTGGCCTGTTCTACGCGGGCAATGAAATCTTCGGTCTGCATGGGCAATCCCTGTTCTGTCGTTCGATTCGGATACGCCGTCAAACGTATCCACTGGCCAGCGACTGTGCCCGCACTGACCCCGCGCGGCTATCGGGACAACCACGTAATTGCGGGCATGCACGGGTCACGGGCGTGGCCACTCGCAACAAAGATCGGTTAGAGCGAGGCTGCGCGCAGGCGTAGCGCGTTCGTTATCACCGACACCGACGACAGGCTCATCGCTGCCGCGGCGAGCATGGGCGACAGCAGGGTGCCCAGCAGCGGATACAGCACGCCCGCTGCGATGGGTACGCCGATGCCGTTGTAGGCAAAGGCAAAGAACAGGTTCTGGCGAATATTGCGCATGCTCTGGGCCGAGAGTCGCTGGGCCTTGGCGATGCCGCGCAGATCGCCTTTCACCAGCGTAATCGGCGCGCTTTCCATGGCGATATCGGTGCCGGTGCCCATGGCGATACCCACATCGGCCTGGGCCAGCGCCGGCGCGTCGTTCACGCCGTCGCCGGCCATGGCCACGCGGTGCCCTTGTTGCTGAAGTTTTTCCACCAGGGCGTGTTTGTCTTCGGGCAGGGCACCGGCATGGACTTCGTCGATGCCCAGCTCGGCCGCGACCGCTTTTGCGGTGGCTTCGCTGTCGCCGGTGAGCATCACCAGACGCAGGCCGGCCTCGTGCAGAATGGCCACCGCATCCCGGGTGTTGGCCTTGATCGGGTCGGCCACGGCCACGAAGCCCGCCAGGGCGCCGTCGACGGCGATCCACATCACCGTTTCGCCGCTACCGCGGCGTTCGTTGGCCTGGGTCGTCAGTGCCGTGGTGTCGATGCCGTAATGCGTCATCAGTGCGGCATTGCCGACCTGAACCGTACGCCCGTTGATACGCCCGGCCACGCCCCGGCCGGTGATCGATTCGAAATCGCCGGCCTGTTCGAGCGACAGCTCGCGTTCGCTGGCGGCCGCGCAGATCGCGCGCGCCAGCGGATGCTCGCTGGCGCGCTCAAGGCTCGCGGCCAGGCGCAGCAGTTCGGCCTCGTCGAAACCGCCCGCCGTCTCGATAGCGACCACGCGCGGCGCGCCTTCGGTGAGGGTGCCGGTCTTGTCCATGAGCAGCACGTCGACGTCCTGCATGCGCTCGAGCGCCTCGGCGTCGCGGATGAGTACGCCTTCGCGGGCACCGCGGCCGATGCCCACCATCACCGACATCGGCGTGGCCAGGCCCAGCGCACAGGGGCAGGCGATGATGAGCACCGAAATGGCGGCTACCAGCGCATGGGACAGTGCCGGTGCCGGCCCGAACAACGCCCATGCCGCAAAGGCAATAACGGCAGCCAGCACCACCGCCGGCACGAACACGCCGGCCACCTTGTCGGCCATGCCCTGAATCGGCGCGCGTGAACGCTGGGCGGCGGCGACCATATCCACGATGCGCGACAGCACCGTGTCGTCGCCGACCGATTCGGCCTGCATCACGAAGCCGCCGGCCTGATTGACCGTGCCGCCGGTCACCTTGTCGCCGGATTGCTTGTTCTGGGGTTCGGGCTCGCCGGTGATCATGGATTCATCCAGCGTGGAACGGCCGTCGACGATTACGCCGTCCACCGGCACCTTTTCGCCCGGGCGTACCCGCAGGCGGTCGCCGGCGGCCAGATCGTCGAGGGCGACATCGGTTTCGTTGCCGTCGTCGTCGAGCCGGTGGGCGCTGGGCGGGGCGAGATCGAGCAGGGCCGACAGGGCACGCGAGGTCGCGCCGCGGGCACGCGCTTCCATGACCTGGCCGAGCAGAATCAGGGTGATGATCACCGCGGCGGCCTCGAAATACAGCGGCGTATGTCCGTTCTGGGCGAACGCGGCGGGCAATACACCCGGCAGCAGCAGGGCGACGATAGAAAATCCATAGGCCGCGCCCACGCCGAGCGCGATCAGCGTCCACATATTGGGGCTGACGTTGACCACCGATTGCCAGGCGCGCTTGAAGGCGAAGCCGCCGCAATAGAACACCACCGGCGTGGCCAGGGTGAACTGCAGCCAGCCGAAGCCCGCACCCAGCCAGGCGTGCAGATCCACGCCGGGAATCATGTCGCCCATGGCGAGTACGAACACGGCGCCGGCCAGCGGCAGGCTGATCCAGAACCGACGCTGCATGGCCTGGAGTTCCGGATCTTCGCTGTCCGGACTGACGGCGGTGGGCTCCAGCGCCATGCCGCATTTCGGACAGTCGCCGGGCTTGTCTTCGACGATTTCCGGGTGCATGGGGCAGGTGTACTGCGTCTGGCGTTTCGGCGGCTTGGCCGGTTCCAGCGCCATGCCACATTTGGGGCAATCGTCCGGGTGGTCGCTTTCCACGCCCGGACACATGGGGCAGATATAGCGCGTGCCGGGCGGCGCGGGCGTATCGTCTTGTACCGGGTTCAGAAACGATTCCGGATCGCCGGCGAAACGCTCGCGACAGCGCGTGCAGCAAAAATGAAAGGTCTGACCGTTGTAGTCGTAGTGCGGCTTTTCGCCGGGCACCACGGTCATGCCGCAGACCGGGTCCTTGGCCGTATTGTCGTGGTCGGCCTGTGCGTGGCAGCAATCACTCATTGTCGTTCAACGTTTCGATGATGGGGCAGCCCTCGACCGGGCCGTGGCCCGAGCAGCGCCGGGTCATGTCTTCGAGCGTGGTGCGCATGCGCTGCAAATCGTCCAGGCGGGTTTCGATCTCTTCGAGCTTGGCCTCGGCAATCGCCTTGATATCCGCGCGCTGGCCGCCGGCCTGCAGCTGCAGCAGGGCCGATATCTCGTCGAGCGTAAAGCCCAGCCGCTTCGAGCGGCGGATGAAGCGCAGCCGCTGAACGGCATCGGCCGGGTAGCGCCGATAGCCGCTGGCCGCGCGCGGCGGCTCCGGCATCAAGCCTCGCCGTTCGTAGTAGCGAATGGTTTCGATACCCGTATCCGTGGCCTTGGCCAGTTGTCCGATCGAATAGGTCATGGCGTCACCTGCTTAGGGACTTCAAACCTTAAGTCTGTAGTCGGCTACAGAGTCAAGCCTTTATTGCAGCGTTGGCATCTGCTCGGGCTGAAGGCAGGGACGTTGTGCCCGGGTTTCGCTAGTACCAGGCGCGCAGGCCCACCACGAAAGCGGTCGAGGAAGTGGCTTCGCCCTCGGCGCGGGCCATGTCCTTGGTGTCGCCGTAGGTCTGCTCCCAGCGCACGCCGATATAGGGGGCGAACTCGCGCATGAATTCGTAGCGCAGGCGCAGCCCCATCTCGGTATTGTTCAGGCCGCTGCCGATGCCGTAGGCGGGCACGTCCTGGACGGCGACGTTGATTTCGGCCCGTGGCTGCAGGATCAGCTTCTGGGTGAGCAGCAGTTCGTATTCGAACTCGCCGCGCAGGCTGGCGTCCCCGTCTTCGCTGACGAAGGCGGCCAGATCGGTTTCGAGCCAGTACGGGGCCAGGCCCTGTAATCCGAGCACGGCAAAGCCGCGGTCCGGGTTGGGATTGATGTCGTAGCGCAGGCCTGCCTGGGCGCTCCAGAACGGCGAGATCGTGCGGCTGTAGAGGGCCTGGAATTCGGTGTCCTCGGGCGAGCCACCGTGCATGGGCCCTTCGCCTTCGGTCTTGAGCCAGAGCTTGTTGAGATCGCCGCCGATCCAGGCCTGGGCATCCCAGAGATAGTTGTTGGTGCCGTCGACGTCGCCGTATTCGAGGCGGTCGAGCAGCACGAAGGTATGGGTCTGTTGGTCGTGGATCGGTTTGTTCCATGCGGCCGGAGCGCCGCTGTTGGGGTCGGCCGGGCCCGCGGGAATCACCGACTCCAGAGCGGCCTTGCCGTCGCCGTCGGCCTGCGCCCATGCCGACGTATTCACGCCCGACAGCAGGGCGCAGCACAGGAGCGTGAGTGCTTGGTTATGCATCGGCGCCTCCGGCCCGGTCGCTCACGCGCACAACGCGAAACATGCCCATTTCCATGTGGTAGAGCAGGTGGCAATGAAACGCCCAGCGGCCCGGCTCGTCGGCGGTGACGAGTAGCGAGGCACGCGAGGCCGGCAATACGCTCAGCGTGTGTTTGAAGGGCAGCCGGTCGCCCTGGCCGTTTTCCAGCTCCATGAACATGCCGTGCAGATGGATCGGGTGCTCCATCATGGTGTCGTTGACCAGGATCAGGCGGATGCGCTCGCCGTAGGGGAACTCGATCGGCGTCGAATCGGAATATTTCACGCCGTCGAAGGACCACATGTAGCGGTCCATATTGCCCGTGAGATGAATTTCGATGGTGCGTGATGGCTCGCGGCGATCCTGCATGGGCCGTACGTTGCGCAACTGGCTGTAGGTAAGCACGCGATGATCGACGTGCTCGAGGCCGGTGCCCCGTTCGGCCAGCCGGTCGCGCTGCACGGTGGCGACATTGATATTGCCCGCGCCGTGCATGTCGGGCCCGTGTTCGGCGACGACCGGTCCCGCCTGTTCCATCATCGCGCCGGTGCCCGTATTTTCGGCGTTTGGCCCACTGCCGCGGGTCATCTTGCTCATGTCGTGGTCCATGCCCGCCGTTGTCGTGCCGTCGGTGGCGTGACCCTGATGGCGTGTATGGTCCATGCCGGCCATGCCGTGGTTCTCTTGCGCGGCCGGCATGCCCGGCATCGAGTCATGGTTCATGCCCTGGCTCATCGCGTCGCCGTGCTGGTCGTGGCCCATCTTCATGTGGCCCGTATCCATATCGCCCATGGCCATGCCCATGTCCATCATCGTGCGCTGTGGCTGTTCGCGCAGCGCGGGCACGGGGGCGGCCATGCCCACGCGCGGCGCGAGGGTGCCGCGGGCATAACCGCTGCGGTCCATGCTTTCGGCCATGACCGTATAAGCCTGGTCGGCGGTGGGTTCGACGACCACATCAAACGTTTCGGCGACGCCGATCTGGAATTCGTCGGTCTCGACCGGTTCGACTTCCTTGCCGTCGGCGGCGACCACGGTCATCGGCAGGCCCGGCACGCGCACGTTGAAATAGGTCATGGCCGAGGCGTTGATCACCCGCAGGCGGATACGCTCGCCCGGCGTGAACAGCCCCGTCCAGTTGGCCTCGGGGTGCAGGCCGTTCATGAGATAGGTGTAGGTATGGCCCGTCACGTCGGCGATATCGCGGGCGCTCATGCGCATTTCGCCCCAGGCCAGACGGTCTCTTAGGGTGCTGGCGACTCCGGCGGTACGAAAATCCTCGGCCAGATCGCCCAGGGTGCGCTCGCTGAAGTTGTAGTAGTCGCTCATCTTCTTGAGTCGGGCGACGATGCGGTGCGGGTCCTCGAAGGTCCAGTCGTTGAGCACGATGACGTACTCACGGTCGGCGTCGATGCCGTCGTCGTCGGCCGGATGAATCACGATGGGGCCGATCTGGCCGCTTTGTTCCTGCAACCCCGAATGGCTGTGATACCAGTAGGTGCCCGCCTGCCGGACCGGGAAATCGACTTCGAAGCGCTCGCCCGCGGCGATCCCCGGGAAGGCCACACCGGGCACGCCGTCCATCTGAAACGGCAGCAAGAGGCCGTGCCAGTGCATCGAGGTCGGTTCATCCAGATGGTTATGCACCCGCAAACGGGCGTTACGGCCTTCCCAGAGTTCCAGGATCGGGCCGGGCGTACTGTGGTTGATGGTCAGCGCCGAGGCCCGGCCGCCGGCGATATCGATGCGCTCGCGACGCACGTGCAGATCCATGGCGACATCCCGGGGCGCCCCGCCTGCGCCCCGGGCCGCGGGGGCGCTCGGCTGTTGTCGTGCGTCGGCGCCCCTGTCCCGGGCATAGGCCGGCAACAGGGCGTTGAAGCCGGCCAGCAGGCCGCTCGCACCCATGGCGCGCAACAGGCGGCGGCGGTCGCTATCCGTGGTTCGTTGCCCCATGAGTCCTCCCGAATTCGAAACCCGGCGCCGGATTCGGCGCGGGTCTAGAGGCGCGCATAGACATCGCCCTGCAAGGTACGCACGACGAAGGTCTGCGTTTTCTCGCCCGGCATGCCGGGGGTGCCGATCGGCATGCCGGGCAGGGCGATGCCGTCGATGTCCGGCTGTTCGCGCAGCAGTTTCGCCACGACTTCGAGTGGCACATGACCGACCACGGTATAGCCACCGATGCGCATCAGATGGCAGGAACTCAGCTCGGGGGCTACGCCCGCGGCCCGAAACCGCTCGGCGCGATCGCCCATTTCGGCCACCGTCACGTCGAAGCCGGCCGCGCGCAGATGATCGACATACTTGTGACAGCAGCCACAATTGGCATCGCGATACAGGGTCGCGCTCAGCGGCGCGGCGACCGCGGCGCTGGCGAGTGCCCATAGCAGCATGGCGGCCGTGAATCGGTAGAGCGTGCGAAAACGAGACGCGGTCATGGCGTGGCTCCGACAGCTGGGCGCGTAGCATGCGCGGGGTTGGGTCACGCCGAATATAGCCATGCCAAGGCTACGGCGACAACGTGGACCCGGGTACGGACTTTGGTGCTGGGTCGGTCGATAAAATATTTTTAATCAATAGCCTGAGAGTCATGCGGGAAATTCTGTCGGAGGCTGGCCGACAGGCAGCCGGCACGCCATCCGCGCCGTTCGAGCGGCGGCCGCCACACGAGTGTCCAGGCCCGGTCGGGCCTGCTTGAAGACAAGCGCGTACACTACGGCGCGTTACGAACCGGTGACAGGACGACGACGTATGCGAGTAGTGGCGATTGGGGCCGGCGCCTGGGGCAAGAACATCATCCGTAATCTCGACGAGCTCGGCGTGCTGGCCGGGATTGTGGAAGGCAATACGGAACGCTTGAACGGCTACGGCGAGCAGTATCCGGGCGTATCGCTATTCGAGGACTGGCGTGCCGCCCTGGAATCTGCCGACTGCGATGCCGTCACCATTGCCACGCCCACGCCGTCGCATTTCGAGATTGCCATGGCGGCCATCGAGGCCGGCAAGGATGTGTTCGTCGAAAAACCGCTCACGCACAGCTCTGGCGAAGCGCGCCAACTGGTAGACGCCGCGCGGCACAATGACGCCATTCTCATGGTCGGCCATCTGCTGATCTACCAGCCCGCGATCGCCTGGATACGCGAGTACGTCGCGAACGGCGAGATCGGCGAGCTGTTTTCGATTCGCCACGAGCGGCTCAATCTCGGGCGTGCGCGCAGTGCCGAGAACGTGATCTGGGATATCGGCGTGCATGATATGGCGGTGATGCTGTATCTCGTCGGCGAAGCCCCCGAACGGGTGCGTGGTACCGGCCATCGCATGCTTGGACTGGGCGTCGAGGACGAGGTGCATGTGCATCTGGAATTCGCCAACGGCGTGCGCGGCAATATCCATACATCCTGGCTGTGGCCGGAAACCGACCGGCGCACCATCCTGCGCGGCTCGCGCGGCATGCTCGTTTACGACGAAGTCGCCCAGACGGTCACCCATCATCGCCGCTGGATCGATGCCGAACTGCAGAATCACGATGAAGGCAGCGAGGTCGTCCACCGCGGCGACGGCCAGCCGCTCAAGCTCGAGCTGCAGCACTTCCTCGACCGCGTGAAGGATCGCCAGCCTGCCCGCTCCGACGGCGAAAGCGCGCTGGCCGTGGTGGAAACGCTGGAGCGCATCAACGCGGCGGTAGAGGAATCCAGCCGCTATTGACGTTGTGGTAGTACAGGGTGCCGGGTATAACGCTCGGCCGATAAATCGGAACGGCGATGACCGGCCGGCGAATGGTGACCGGGGTGTTCACGCGTCTGAGTAAAGCAGCCGTTGATCCCTGTTTACCCGGTCGACGATGAAATGCCAGCTGCGGTTAACGGCGTCGAAGCGATGCAGGTCGCGGTTGGTGGATATCCAGTAATGCCGCACGAAGCGCAGGTCGTCGGTCAGCACCCGGGCCAGGCGCGGCTCGTGCGCCGCCATGTAGTCGGGCAGGATCGATAGCCCCACGCCTGCCAGCGCCGCTTCCTTCTGAGCGCCGATGGTGGTGCTTTGGAACACGAAATTCAGCTGCGGCGCGATCTCGTAGTGGTACCTCAGTTCGCCAGTGAACAGCCTGTTGTCGATATAGCCGATCCATCCATGATCAATGAGCTGGCTGCGATGGCGAATGGCGGCGTGCTGGGCGAGATAGTCGTGGCTGGCATAAACGCCCAGCGTATAGGCGGTCAGCAGACGCCGGATCACGAATTCCCCGGTCGGCTGCTCCAGCGTGATGCTGATATCGGCTTCACGGCTGGTGACGGTGGTCGACTTGGGCAACGAGATGAAATCGATATCGATACCGCTGTCGGGTACCCAGGCCGCAATGCGGCGTGACAGGTAGTTGTCGCCCAGCCCTTCGGTGACGCCGATGCGTACGCGCGATCGTGCGCCCGGCGCCTCGATCCCCTCCAGGCCGAGACGAAGATTGCGTTCCAGATTTTCGGCGTGGCGTAACAGGCCCATGCCGACGTGGGTCAGCTTGAAACCGTCGCCTGTCTGCACGAACAACTGTGCGTCGAGCGCGCTTTCGAGTACCCGGATACGGTTGCCGACAGTCACACGAGAGGCGTCGAGCACACGTGCGGCCCGGGTCAGGCGCCCGTGTCGGGCAAGCGCCAGGAAATACTTCAGGTCGTTCCAGTTTGTCGCGAGTAGTTGGGCTTCGTCTGACATGTCAGCCAAGGTGGAATAGTGGCGAGCGTAAAAATTATGACATGCGCTGTAACAATTTTTATCTATCGCAGGGCCGGCATGAGCGGCTAGCTTCTCGACATTAAATCAATCGAGAAGATGTCTTGGTGATGAAAGCGAACACGGCTGTATCCGTGGTGCAGCACGCGCCCGGCGACATGGCGCAGATGGAAGCCAACCTGGTCTATATCGAGCAGCGGCTCGAAGAGGAAGGCCAGCGTGGCAGTGAACTCGTGGTGTTCCCTGAAATGGGCATCACGAGTTTTTTCCGGCACGAACCCGGCGGCTATGAACGCTACTGGCGCGAAGCCACGATCGAGCTCGACGGTCCGGAACTCGGTCGTGTGGCCGCCGCGGCCCGGGCCGCCAACACCCATGCCGTGGTCGGGTTCGCCGAGCGTGCAGATACCACCGGCGTGATCTACAACAGCGCCGCATTGATCGGCCCAGACGGTCTGCTCGGGGTTACCCGAAAGGTCCACCTGCCAGGTCTGGAAAAGCTCTATTACACGCCTGCAGATTCGATCGAAGTCATCGATAGTCCGCTCGGACGTATCGGTATCGCGATCTGCTACGACGTGATGTTCCCCGAGTATTTTCGAGCGCTGTCCGACCAGGGCGCAGAAATCATCGTGTTCTGTTCGTCCACCTGGCGCGGTGGCGCCAAGGGCGGGGTCGGAATCGAGCACGTCAAACGCGATTACTGGGCGGCGCTGCCGATGGTGACTGCGATACAGAACCAGGCCTTCGTCGTGGGCTGCAACGCCTGCGGAAGCCTCGATATGGGCTCTCAGGCCGGTGTCTGGGAGCGCCTCGGCCTGAGCCAGATCGTCGCGCCGACCGGCCAGATCCTTGCGACGGCGGGTGAGCGCGACAGCGAAATTCTAAGGGCCGAGCTGGATAGGGAAAACCTGATCGCTGCCCGCACCAGCTATCGCTTTCTGACTGACCGGCTGCTCTAGCAAGCGGGCATCGCTTGGAAGGCGTTGAAAACAGCTGACGCAGCCAGCTGTCTTGGTGCCGGATTAATAATCACTGAAATTGGGGGAGTCAACGTGAACGACACGCGAATAATGATATGGATCGGCCTGGTGATATTTTTGGCGCTGATTGCCGTGCTCGGCTATATCGGCTCCAGGAAAACCGCCACCATCGCCGACTTTTCCATCGCCGGGGCCTCGCTGGGACCGGTCGTGCTGGGCCTGGCCTATGCCGCGACTTTCTTCAGCGCCTCGACTTTCGTCGGCTATACCGGCTGGGCCTACGAATGGGGCTTTTCGTCGCTTTGGATATTCCTGACCTTGATCGCGGCCTCGCCGCTGGGCCTGATCGTCATCGCCAAGCGCGCACGGGCAATGAATATCAGTCAGAAGTCATTGTCGCTGCCCGATTGGCTGGGCGATCGCTATGACAGCGACTTCGTGCGGGTCGGCGCCGCGTTGATCTGTCTTTTCAACATTTTCTATATCGCCGCACAGTTTGCTGCAGGGGCCTGGATCTTCAACACCCTGCTCGGGTTGCCTTACGACGTCGGCGTCGTTTTCATCGCCGTCATCGTGGTGGCCTATGTGTTCGGTGGCGGTTCCTATGCCGATATCTATACCGATGCGGCCCAGGCCTTGCTGATGGTGATCATGGGGGTGCTGGTGTTCGTATCCGTGTTCTGGATGTTCGACGGCGGCCTCACCGCCGCGCTGACCGAAATATCGCAGACGCTGGAAGCGCGCGACCCCAATCTGGTGGCCGTGACCAATCCCGATTCGATCGTGTTCTATTCGGTGCCGGCCATCGTGGGCGCTTTCATCATCCAGTTTGCTTTCGCCGCCCAGCCGCAGCTGTTCAACAAGGTGCTGGCGCTCAAGGACCCGAAAGATATGCGCCGCATGATTATCGTCTATATCGTGGCGGCGCTTGGCTTCCTGCTGGTCATATTCGGTGGTCTGTACGCCGCGGTGACCGTGGACGTCGACAACCTGGATACCAGTTTGCTCCAGTACGTGACCGTCGCCTTCCCGCCGATCGTATCGGCGTTTCTCGGCCTGGTCATCATCGCCGCGGCCATGTCCACCACCGACGGGATTTTCGTGGTGATGTCCACGATCGTGGCCAACGATATCTATCTGAAGGTTCTTGTACGCCGTGGCTATATCAAGAAATCGCCGGCCGAAGCCGAACGCTCGGCGCTGCTGCTGTCGCGTATTTCGGTCATCGTAGTCGGCGTGGTCGCGTCTTTGATCGTGTTCAATCCCCCCGAGTCGATCGGCATGTTCATTTGGGTGGGTATTTCCGGGGTGGCCTCGGGCACGCTCGGGCCGTTGCTGGCCAGCCTGTTCTTCCCGGCCTTGGCCACGCGGGCTGCCGCCTCGTGTTCCCTGGTCGCTGGTCTGGTCGCCTATCTGGCCATCATGTTCACGGATGCGATCAAGAGCACCATGGCCGCCGGTTCGGTCGGCGTACTGATCGGTCTGACGGTCATGCTCGTGGTCGGCATCGCCACCCGTCACCATCTCACCACACAGGAGGGCTGAAGCATGTGGGTCAACGAAATGATGACTATCTGGCTCTATGGAACCATCGGAGCGTTGGCGGTCTGCGGGCTCGGTCTGGCCCTGTGGTACCGCGACTGAGCCGGTCAGATGTTTGCTTGCTGCCCGTAGGCGGGCAGCAAGCGCTAGCGCCGATCTTATAGGTCGAACTCGGCCACCACCGGCACGTGGTCGGAGGGGCGCTTGCGCCCGCGTTCGCCGACGTGTGCCTTGCAATCGCGACAGGCTTCGACCAGCGCGGGCGTGGCAAGTACATGGTCGATACGCAGCCCGGCGTTGCGTGCCCAGCCGCCGTTGCGATAATCCCACCAGGTAAAGCGGTGCCGGCCTTCGCGCTCGTCGAACAGCCGCCAGCAGTCGGTCAGCCCGGCGTCGAGCAGGGTCTGCAGGGCAGCGCGCTCGGGCGGCGAGCACAGAATGCGGCCTTCCCATTTGTCCGGGTCGTAGGTGTCTTCCGGGCGCGGGGCGATATTGAAATCGCCGGTGAGTACGAGTTTGTCGTGGTTTTGCAGCTCGGCTTTCAGCCAGCTGGCGAGGGCCTCGAACCAGGCCAGCTTGTATTCGAACTTGGGTGAATCCAGCGCCTGACCGTTGGGGCAGTACACGCCGATTACGCGTACGCCGTCTACGGTGGCCGCGATCACCCGCTTGTGGTCGTCCTCGAAGCCGGGCAGCGCATAGACGACATCCTCGGCGGGCGTTTTCGTCAGCAGGGCCACGCCGTTGTAGGTTTTCTGGCCGGTGAATACGGTTTCGTAGCCGGCCTCGCGGATGGCATCACGCGGGAACTTGTCGTCGGTGAGCTTGGTTTCCTGCAGCGCGAGCGCATCGACCGGGCTCTTTTCGAGCCAGGCCAGCACGTGCTCCAGGCGCACGTTGAGCGAATTGACGTTCCAGGTGGCGATTTGCATGCGGCGGGGTTCCTTTGCGTTGCGGTCGAGGCGGTCGGCGCGCTATACCTGCGGACAACCTTCTTGCCCGTGCCGGATCACGCCATGCGTCGACTTCTATCCAAGCCTTTTACTGCCGCCATTGTAATGACCTCGGGCCTGATCGGCTGTGCCAGTCCGCCCCCGAAGCAGTTCACCCGTTCGGCAACCGAATTCACGCCCTGTTCGAGCGCGCCCCACTGTGTGTCTTCCCAGGCCGATGAGGACGACTCCAAATACGTCGCGCCGTTTGCCTACAAGCAGGCGACGCCGGCGGCGGCCCGCCAGACCCTGCTCGACATTCTCGGCGCCAGCGACGGCGCGACCGTGGAACGCGCCGAAGAGCGCTTCATCCATGCCACCTTTCGCAGCACGCTGGGATTCGTCGACGACGTGACCTTTATCGTCCAGCCGCAAGCCGAACACATCGACGTAAAGTCGTCGTCGCGGCTGGGCTACTACGATTTCGGCGTCAACCGAAAACGTGTCGAGCAGCTGCGCGCCCGATTCAACGCGCAGCTGTCGGCCCAAGCCTGAGCTTGCCGGGCCGCGCTAGGCGGCCCGCTCGTTACCGTCCAGCCCGCTGTGGCGCAGCAGGGCATCGATCGACGGTTCGCGGCCGCGGAAGGCCACGAAGTTGTCCATCGCATCGCGGGTGCCGCCGCGTTCGAGCACTTCGGTGAGAAAACGCTGGCCGGTGGTGGTGTCGAACAGGTCGGTTTCCTCGAAGGCGGCGAATGCGTCTGCGGAGAGCACTTCGGCCCATTTGTAGCTGTAGTAGCCGGCCGCATAGCCGCCTGCGAATACGTGCTGGAAGCTGTGCGGGAAGCGGTTGACCGTCGGCGGCGTGAGCACGGCCACTTCGGCACGCACCTTGTCCAGCGTATCCATGACTTGACTGGCCACGTTCGGGTCGTAGTCGCGATGCAGGCGCAGATCGAACAGTGAAATCTCGACCTGACGCAGCATCTGCCAACCGGCCATGTGATTGCGCGAGGCATAGAGCTTGTCGAACAGATCCTGGGGCAGTGCCTCGCCCGTTTCGTAGTGGGCCGCGAACAGATCCAGCGATGCCCGCTCCCAGCACCAGTTTTCCATGAACTGGCTGGGTAGCTCGACCGCATCCCATTCCACGCCGGCGATACCCGAGATCGGGCCGTAGTCCACGCGGGTGAGCATGTGGTGCAGGCCGTGGCCGAACTCATGGAACAGGGTGGTGACCTCGTCGTGGGTCAACAGCGCCGGTTCGCCGCCGATGGGCGGGGAGAAGTTGCAGGTCAGAAAGGCGACCGGCAGCTGCAGGCCGCTGTTGTCCATGCGCCGGCTCTGGAAGCCGTCCATCCAGGCGCCGCCGCGCTTGCCTTCGCGGGCATAGGGGTCGAGATAGAACACACCGCGGCGCTCGTCGGCGTCGTCGCGGATTTCGTAGACGGTGACGTCTTCGTGCCAGGTCGACACGCCCTCGAGCGCGGCGATACGGATGCCGTAGAGTTTTTCCACCACCTTGAACAGACCGTCGATCACCTTCGGCGCCTGGAAATAGGGGCGCAGGTCCTCGGCGGAATAGTCGTAGCGCTGTTCCTTGAGCTTTTCGCTGTAGTAGCCGACATCCCAGGCAGCAAAGTCGTCGATGCCGTCGTCGGCGGCCAGCGACTTGAGTTCGGCCAGCTCGGCTTCGGCCGGACCCCGGCTGCGCTCGGCCAGATCGAGCAGGAACGCTTCGATCTCGTTTGGCGTTTCTGCCATCTTGGTGGCCAGCGACTTCTCGGCGTAGTTGTCGAAGCCGAGCAGGCCCGCGGCTTCATGCCGTAGCGCGAGAATCTCGTCCATGATCGCGCCGTTGTCGAATTCGCCCGCATTGGGGCCGACTTCCGACGCACGACTGGAGAAGGCCTCATAGACTTCGGCACGCAGCTCTCGGTCGTCGGCGTGGGTCATGATGGCGATGAAGCTGGGCGCATCGAGGGTGACCAGCCAGCCGTCGAGATCCTTGTTGCTGGCGTTCTGGGCCAGCAGCGAACGCGCCGACCGGGGCAGGCCGCTCAGGCGTGCTTCGTCGGTGATGTGCTTGCGCCAGGCCTGGGTGGCATCGAGCACGTTCTGCTGGAAGGTGGTCGACAGCTCGCTCAGGCGCTGGGCGATTTCGGCATAGCGTTTCTTGTTGGCGTCGTCGAGTGCCACGCCGGCCAGCCGGAAATCACGCAGCATGTCGGTGACCACGCGCTGCTGGGCGGCATCGATCGTGTCGAATTCGTCGGAGTCGCGCAGGCGTTGCACCGCTTCGAACAGGGCCGTGTTCTGACCGAGTTCGGACGAAAACGCGGTGAGCTTCGGCAAGCAGGCCTGATAGGCCTCGCGCCAGGCCGGCGAATCCATCACCGAATGCAGATGCGATACCGGCGAAAACGCGCGCCCGATGCGGTCCTCGGCTGCATCCAGCGGGGCGATAAGCTTGTCCCAGCTCGGATTCACGCTTTCGGCAATGGCGCGATCCACCGCGCGCCGGGCGTCGGCAATCATGTTCTCGACGGCCGGTTCGGCATGTTCGGGCTTGATGGCGTCGAAATCCGGCAGCTGGCCGCCGTCGAGCATGGTCACCAGCGGGTTGTCTTGCGTATCGGTCATGATGCTCTCGTGTAGAAAACCAGGCGAACACTGCGGCGTCGCCGATGCGTACGAATGTGCGGCTGCGGTGGCGCCGGATCAAGAGCGCCCCACGACGTGCCGCGCTCCGGTGAATACAATGGGCACCATCATATGGCGAGCGAGCAGTTATGAGTGAACATTTCGACCTGGTCGTAATCGGTGGCGGCAGCGGCGGTATGGCGACCGCACGCCGGGCGGCCAGTTATGGCCGGAAAGTGGCGTTGATCGAGCGCGGCCGCCTGGGTGGTACCTGTGTGAACGTGGGCTGCGTGCCCAAGAAGGTGATGTGGCATGCCGCGGAATTCGCCCAGCACGCGGGCGACGCGGCGCACTACGGCTTCGCCACCGGCGTGCCCGAACACGACTGGGCCAAGCTCGTCGACAACCGCGAAACCTATATCAAGCGCCTCAACGGCATCTATGCCCGCAACCTCGACAAGGACGAGGTTGAGTTCATCGCCGGCGACGCACGTTTCATCGGCGAGCGCCGGATTGCGGTCGGCGAGCGCGAGCTCGACGCCGATCATGTCGTGATCGCCACCGGCGGCAAGCCACATTGGCCGGATATCCCGGGGGCGGCGCTGGGCACCGATTCGGACGGCTTTTTCACCTGGCGCGAGCGTCCGAACAGCGTGGCGATCGTGGGCAGCGGCTATATCGCCGTGGAACTCGCGGGCGTGCTCAATGCGCTGGGCAGCGAGGTCAAGCTGCTGCTGCGCAAGGATCATGTCATCAAGGGCTTCGATTCGATGCTCGGCAATACGCTCATCGAACGCATGAAAGAAGCCGGCATCGATGTGCAGATGCATCGCAGTACCGCCGAGCTCAGCGAAGCCGGTGAGCAGATCCGGGTCGATTTCGAAGACGGCGATTCGGTAACCGTCGACAAGCTGATCTGGGCGATCGGACGGCTGCCGAATACCGATAATCTCGATATAGAGGCTTCAGGTGTGGCGCTGGCGTCCGACGGCACGATCGTCGTCGACGAATGGCAGGACACGTCCATCGACGGCGTGCATGCGCTGGGCGATGTCACCGGCGCGATCGAGCTCACCCCGGTGGCGATCGCCGCCGGCCGGCGCCTGTCGGATCGACTGTTCGGCGGCCAGCCGGATCGCAAACTCGATTATCACAACATCCCGACCGTGGTGTTCACGCACCCGCCGATCGGCAGCGTGGGCCTGTCCGAATCGGATGCGCGCGCGCAGTACGGCGACGACGCGGTGAAGATCTATACCAGCCATTACGTCGCGCTCTATCACGGCGTGCTCGAACACAAGATCCCCAGCGACATGAAGCTGGTCTGCGTGGGCGCAGAGGAGAAAATCGTGGGTGCACATGTGATCGGCGACGGCGCCGACGAAATGCTGCAGGGCTTTGCGGTGGCGGTGAAGATGGGCGCGACCAAGAAGGATTTCGACGACACCGTGGCGATTCATCCGACCAGTGCGGAAGAGTTCGTCACCATGACGTGAGGCCTCTACATAACTACTGCGCTCGGTATCTTGGCTGTCGGTGGTGCTCGAAATCCTCATGTATGCGCTTATACATTGCGGTTTTTGCGCTCCAGCGCCAGCCAACCTACCGTCGCTCGCTACGTTATGAAGAGGCCTCACTGTGCATAGATTTCTTCTCGGCTTGAGCGGCTTGGTCGTGTCTTCGTTACTCGCGGCATGCTCCGGGCAGTTCTGGGCCAATGCGTTGACCCCGCGCTGGGGCTACGATCGGCATGCGGATATTGCCTATGGCGATCTCGAGCGCCAGACGCTCGATGTCTATGTGCCCAACGAACACGCGGCTGGCGCGCCGGTCGTCGTGTTCTTCTATGGCGGCAGCTGGCAGAGCGGCGACAAGAACGGCTATCGCTTCGTCGGCCAGGCGCTGGCCTCGCGCGGATTCATCGCGGTACTGCCCGACTACCGCCTGTATCCGCCCACGACCTTCCCCGGCTTCGTCGAAGACGGGGCCAAGGCGGTGGCCTGGGCGCAGGCGCATGCGGCCGACTATGGCGGCAATGCCGAGAACCTGTTCGTCTCCGGTCATTCGGCCGGCGCGCATATCGCGGCCATGCTGGCCACCGACGGGCGCTATCTGAACGCGGCCGGTTCATCGGTTTCGGCGCTGGCCGGCTTCGTCGGCATGGCCGGGCCCTATGATTTTCTGCCCATTCGCGATCCGGTGCTGCAGGAGATTTTCGCGCCGCGCGAAGACTGGCCGCAGAGCCAGCCCATCGAGTTCGTCGACGGCGACGAGCCGCCGATGCTGCTCATGCACGGCGCGGCGGATAAAACGGTGTTGCCGAAAAATAGCCGAAACCTGGCAGCTCGCGTGAATGAGGTCGGTGGAAGCGCCGAATTGGAAATCTATCCCGAGACGTCGCATATTGGCCTGATCGCACCGCTTGTCGCGCCTTTGCGCGGGACCGGAAGCGAGCTCGACGACTTCGCCGCCTTCATCAACAAAGTGGCCTCGGACAGCTTACGTTAAGCTTCGGCGTGTATTCTGCGCCGCTTAATCTAGTCGCCTACGTAATCATGCGTCGTTTTGTCATAACAACGATAAGCGTGCTCGTACTGCTGTGCGCGTCAGTTTCCACGGCGATGGCCGAGTCCGTCGAATGGAAAGAACTCAGCGTCTCGGCTACAGCCTATAATTCCGTGCCCTGGCAGACCACGGCGAACAAGCCTTCGGTCGCGGCCTGGGGGGACGAGCTGCGTCCCGGCATGCGCGCCATTGCGGTATCGCGGGATTTGATCAAGCAGGGGCTCACCCACGGTGCTCGGGTCAAGATCGAGGGCATGCCCGGGGTGTATGTGGTTCGCGATAAGATGAACAGCCGCTGGAGTAACAAGATCGATATCTACATGGGCAAGGATATCGACGCGGCACGCGAATTCGGTATACAACACGACCTGCGTATCAGCTGGGCCGAGCCTGGCAGCTGATAACGGGCCGGCGAGCGTTCGTCGGCCGTCCATCGATACAAGGAGAGACGATGCCCGGCAAGCTCGTACTGCTACGCCACGGCCAGAGCCAGTGGAACCTCGAGAACCGATTCACCGGCTGGGTCGACGTCGACCTCACCGATCAGGGCCGGGCCGAGGCGCGCGCGGCGGGTCGCCTGCTCGCCGAAGAAGGTATTCGTTTCGATATCGTGTTCACGTCCATGCTCCAGCGCGCGATCAAGACCATGTGGCTCGCGCTCGAGGAGCTGGAACAGCCCTGGGTCGAGGTGGTACGCCACTGGCGCCTGAACGAGCGTCACTATGGCGGGCTGCAGGGGCTGGACAAGGCCGAAACCGCGGCCAAGCACGGCGAGGAACAGGTCCATGTCTGGCGCCGCAGCTACGATATTCCGCCGCCGGAAATGGCCGCCGACGATCCCGGCCATCCGCGCAACGATCCGCGCTACCGGCATCTGGATGCGCGCGTGCTGCCGGGCACCGAGTCCCTCGCGCTCACGCTCGATCGGGTGCTGCCGTACTGGCACGACGCCATCGCACCGCGCTTGAAGGCCGGCGAGACGGTGCTGGTCACCGCCCACGGCAACAGCCTGCGGGCACTGGTGAAATACCTCGACGGCATTGCCGACGACGTGATCACCGGGGTGAACATCCCTACCGGTATTCCGCAGCTCTACACGCTCGACGATGAACTCAACGTCATCGAGTCGCGTTATCTTGGCGATGCCGAGGCCGCCGAGGCGGCTGCGAAAGCGGTGGCCGATCAGGCCAAGTCGAAATAAACGCGGGCGTGCGCTCAGCGGCGAACGCCGATATTGAGCGCACCGCTCTCGGGCTCGATCAGGCCGGCGGCGACGAGCCAGGCATGGGCATCTTCGGCGTCCTCGGCAAACCAGGCCGCGGCGCTGCCCAGGCGAAAGGTGTAGCCCCAGCGGTCCATGTCGGCGCACATGCGCGCTTGGCTCATGCCGTCGAGATGTTCGCTGGCCAGAATCTGCCAGTAGCAGACCGCGTTTTCCTCGTCGTATGTGCCGCCGGCGTTCGTGTGCAGCGCGTCGCGGCGCGTCTGGTCCATACACACATAGTGGCCGGCTTCGTGCATGGCCGAATGCACCGGCGTATCGTCGCGCACGTAAAGCGTGTCGCCGATCAGACCCGCTTCCTCGTCGCCCCAGAAACTACCGGGGATGGGTTGGCCCTTGGGCACACGCGCAAGCGTCAGGCCCAGACGGCCGAAAAAGCGCCTCAGCGACTCGAAACCAAGCGCCTCGACGGCGAGTACCGCAAGCGTTTCGGGCACGGCGTGGGGGCTTTGGCGTACAGTATGCAGATTGCTCAATGCACAGGTGAAACGTGAAACCGCAAGCGAAATCCTATCTTATTGGCGTGTTGATGGCTGCTGCCGTGTTGGCGGGCTGTGCGACCGGCCCGGCCGACAAAGCGGCACAGGAAAGCGCCGCCGACCGCGTGATGGCCGCTTACGACGTGCCGGATCTGCTCGCCCAGGCCGCGCCGGCGGTCACGCAGTCGCTCAACCAGAACCTGCCCGACGACGTGGATACGACCACGCGCAGCGCGCTGCGCGATGCCGTCTACGAAGCCTACGATCCGCAGACGCTGCAGCAGGACGTGCTCGATCGGCTGCGCGATGCCGCCGCCCGGGATGACCAGCAGCGTGCGCTCATGAGCGCGGCCGATGCCCTGCATACGCCGCTTGCCACCCGCATGATCGCGCTGGAGTCGGCCACCGGGGATCCGGACTTCGCCGCCAACTTCAAGGCGTTCGTCGAACAGCCGGCCACGCCGGAACGCAAGGAGCGTCTGCGCAAGGTCGATATGCTCGCCGAGAACATGAAGGTCGTGGAGCTGCAGACCGACTTCAACGTCACCCTGCTCGAAGCCATGATCCGTGCCCGCAACGAAGCCTCGGCGGCGGAATACCAGGTCGATAACAGCCGCGTGGAGCAGATGGTCGCCGAAACGCGCGCGGACATCGGCAACAAGCTCGAACAGCGCGTGCCGCTGATGCTGTTGTACGTCTATCGCGACGTCGACGACAGCACGCTGAGCGAATATACCGCGCTGCAAAACCAGCCGGAGTTGGTCTGGGCCAATCAGGCACTCAAGAACGCCATCATCGACACGCTCTCCGCCGCCAGCGATCGCGTGAGCGAGAATTTCACCCCCGTTTCCAGCTGATTAAAAATGCCGATAGTTACCGAAGATAGTCGTATTCGAGAAATCCTGGCCCAGACCCGTCGCGTGATCGTGATCGGGCTGTCCTCCAATCCGGACCGGCCGTCCTATGAAGTCGCCCAGGCGCTTCAGAGCGAGGGCTTCGATATCGTTCCGGTCAACCCGAACGAGCGTGAAGTGCTGGGCGTGAACGCGTTCCCGGATCTACGTCACGTCACGGGTATGACGGATGTCGTGGATGTGTTCCGTTCCTCCGAGCACGTACCCCAGATCGTCGATGCCTGCATCGAGCGCCATGTGCGCACCCTGTGGCTGCAGGAAGGGGTGATTCACCACGAAGCCGCGCAGAAGGCCGTGGATGCCGGCATCGAAGTCATCATGGATCGGTGCATGCTTAAAGAGTACCGGCGCCTGCTGGGCTGACAAGCCCAGAGCCTCGGCTCGAACCGCCCGTTGCTGGCGCAGGATTGTTGCCAGTGACGGGCCGCCGAGCGCGGGGTGTTGTCGTGCCCCTGCGTCTGCCCCACGCAGACGGCGCGCAAGGCCGTCGATCGCGACCAAGGTTGCACGCTTGGCACTTGCCGTTCGCGGCGCGACGACACAGTATGGGGCGCACGTCCGATTCATGCCCTGCCCCCGGGAGATACCGCTCCATGGCCAATCTCAGCCCTCTCGTTCTCATCCTGATCGTCGTCGTATGCGCCGGCATCGCGCTCGCGGTCGGTTATTTCCTCGGTAGCCGCTTTGGCGGCAAGAAATCCGTGGCCATGAAAGAGGCGACGGAAAAACACGACAGCTACAAGAACGACGTACGCGAACACTTCGAACAGACCTCGGCGATCATGTCGCGCATGGTCGACGACTATCGCGACATGTATAAGCACATGGCCGATGGCGCCGAGAAGCTGGCCGAAATGCATCCGGAAAAGCTGGTGACCCCGCCGCCGGCCCCGGAAGCGATTACCCGCGACACGCCGGTCGATCAATCGGCTACCAAGACCCAGGCCGCCCAGTCGAAGCAGGGCGGCGATCGCAGCGCCAACAATACGGCCGAAGCCAAACCCGCCGCCGCGCCGCAGAAACCGGCCGGGACCAACCCCCAGTCGTCCACGCAGGCCAAGACAAGCGAGCCGGCGGGCAGCCAGTCCTCCGCCAAGGCGGCCGCATCGGCACAGGGCAAGAACCAAAGCGATACTGCCGCTACAGCGGCGAAAGCCGACCCTAAAGCGTCTGCGAGCGCAGCGGGGGCCGAGAAGGCCGGCAGCGCGACCACGCCTGGCGCCAAGGCTGATACCGATCCCAAGGTCAAGCCCGATGCCAAGGCCGATACGAATACCGGAGATGCCGCCAACCGCGATGCGGTGATGAACAGCGACTCCTCCAACGACCGGCCCTGGAACAAGGAAAGCAAGAACAAGGACGGCAAGCGCTACGGTCTGGAATGATCGGCGCACGTCGGCGCTCCATGCGCTTGCGTGAAAAACGAAATACTGTTCTGATTCAGCCGGCCCTGTGCCGGCTGTTTTCGTATGGAGCGCCGGCGCATACGAAATAAAACAATGATCGAGGAGTAAGCCGGTGGAACGCAGCAACACCCCCTACGGTAACCATCAGTTCGGTATCTACAGCGCCGGGCTCAAGGGCGAGCTGCCCTCGTTGCCGTTGCGCTACGAAGACCTGGAAGCGCGAGCGCGGGACGTGCTCGACCCCGCGGCCTACTGGTATGTGGCGGGCGGCGCGGGCGAGGCGTCGATGGCGGCCAACCGCAACAGTTTCGATCGCTATCCGCTGTTTCCGCGCATGCTCACCGACGTCAGCGAACGCGATTTAAGCACGACGGTTCTGGGCAAGAAGCACGCCACACCGTTGATGCTGGCCCCGCTGGGCGTACAGGAAATTCTGCATCCGGAGGCCGAGCTGGCCGTCGCTCGGGCTGCCGCCGAGGTCGGCGTACCGATGATCCTGTCGACGGTCTCGTCGTACCCGATGGAACAGGTCAAACACGAGCTCGGCGACACCACCGGCTGGTATCAGCTGTACTGGCCCAACGACGACGAACTGGCCACCAGCCTGGTACAGCGGGCCGAGAAAGCCGGCTACGAAGCGATCGTCATCACGCTGGACACCAAGATGCTGGCCTGGCGCGAACGTGATCTCGAAGGCGCTTATCTGCCCTTCTTGCAGGGCAAGGGGCTGGCCAACTACACCAGCGATCCGGTCTTTCGTGCCGGGCTCGACAAGGCGCCGGAAGAAGACGTGATTGCCACGGTCAAGCACTGGTCGCAGGTGTATGCCTCGCCCGAGCGCAGTTGGCCCGATCTGGCCAAGCTGCGTGCGGCCACCAACCTGCCGCTGATCCTGAAAGGCGTGCTACACCCCGAAGACGCGCTGGCCGCGCGCCGTGCCGGCATGGACGGCGTGATCGTGTCCAACCATGGCGGGCGCCAGGTCGATGGCAGCATTGCCGCGATCGATGCCCTGGCGGGCGTGGTGGATGCCGTGGGCGACCATATGACCGTACTCTTCGACAGCGGCATCCGTCGTGGTGCGGACGTACTCAAGGCAGTGGCCCTGGGCGCGGATGCGGTACTGGTTGGGCGCCCGTTCGCCTGGGGGCTGGCCTGTGCCGGCGAGCAGGGCGTGGCCGAAGTCCTGCGCCGGCTGTTGGCCGATATCGACCTGACCCTGGCCTTGACCGGCCACGATCGGATCGACGGGCTCACACGCGCGGCGCTGGCGCCTGTCCGGTATTAGTGGCTGCCCCTGCGGCGCGTTGTAGCGCGCCGCAGGGGCGCAGGCTTACATGCGGCCCAGATGCATGCCCGCGTCGAGCAGCAGGGTTTCGCCGGTGGTAATGCCCGCGCCGGCGGCGAAATAGGCGATCGACTCGGCCACGTCTTCGGGTGTGCAGACACGGGCCAGCGGCGAGTTGGCTTCCAGGCGCTCGATCATCGCCGTGTAGCGTTTCTCGCCCAGGCCTTCGGCCAGCCAGCTGCCGCGTACGAAGCCGGGGCAGACCGCGTTCACGCGGATCGCCGGGCCGAGTGCTCGTGCCAGCGACTTGGTCATGGTAATGAGCGCGCCCTTGGAAGCGGCATAGGCGATCGAGCTGCCGAAGCCGAGTACGCCGGCAATCGAGGCCACGTTCACGACGCTGCCCGTGCCAGCGGCCTGCATCGCAGGCGCGACCGCGCGCACCATCTGGTAAGCGCCGACCGTATTCACGGCATAGAGGTCCTGGAAATCCTGTGCGCTCAGGCCTTCAAGGTTTTCGTGCGCGCAGAAACGGGTGGTGCCGGCGTTGTTGACCAGGGCATCGATACGGCCCCAGCGTTCGAGCGCGCTGTCGGCCAGGGCGCGACAGTGCGCATCCTCGGCCACGTTGGCCTGCTGGACGAGCGTTTCTGCGCCCAGCGCTTCGCATTCTGCGGCTACCTGTTCGGCGGCCTCGGCGCTGCGAGAATAGTTGATGACCACATTGTAGCCGCGTTCGGACAGCAGGCGGGCAGTGGCCGCGCCGATGCCGGAGGAGGAGCCGGTGATCAGGGCGACGGGACGATTGTTGGACATGCGCTAATTCCTGAGCGGGCCGCGCATGAAAAGTCAGGCCAAGGCGCGGCGTGAATCGACGCCGCAGCATAGCCGATCGTTGCGGTGCTAGGGCCTGTCGCTAGGAATCGAGCTGCCGGTGGGCGGTGCGCTGGATGGTTTCCACCATCGAGTACAGCCCGTTGCGCCGGTTCATGGTGATGTGCTGTTCCAGGTTGAGGTCGGCGAATATCTGGTTGATATCGATCTCGGCGATCTCTTTCGGCGTCTTGTCGGAATAGATCATCAGCAGCACGCCGATCAGCCCGCGCACGATATGGGCATCCGAATCGCCCCGAAAATGCAGTTTGTCGTCGTTGCTTTCGTCGGCCACGAGCCAGACCTGGCTCATGCAGCCGCGCACGCGGGTGGCCTCGTTGCGCTCTTCGTCGTCCAGCGGCTCGAGCTTGCGGCCCAGATCGATGATGAAACGATAGCGTTCCTCCCAGTCGGGCAGCATCTCGAAGGTGGTCTTGAGTTGCTCGATCTGTGTATCCATAGGGCGCGTGTTCAAGCAGGGTGTACCTGTTACAAGCTTGGGCCATAGCGCGCGCCAGTCAAGCGTTCGCACTCGTGTACGCCGTCGCCAGCGGCTAGACTGGCCACATGCAAAGCCCATCGGCCATGGCCAGAATCTCGACAGCGCTGCGCTGGCTGGTGGTGCGCCTGCTGCAGCTGCCGATCGTGATCTATCGCTATACGCTCTCGCCGCTGCTGGGCCCGCGCTGTCGCTATATGCCCAGCTGCTCGGCCTATGCGCTGGAGGCCCTGCAGGTACACGGGCCGATTCGCGGTTCCTGGCTGGCGTTTCGGCGTATTACCCGCTGCCATCCGCTGCGCGAAGGCGGTTTCGACCCGGTGCCGCCACCCCGCGACAAGCGTTGACAGCGGCGTAGCACCGATGCATGGGGCGCACGCAGGGTTTATGATGGCGCGCTTTCATTGACTAATCCGCCTGGATCGACGTCTCGCCCATGACCGGTTTCACCGAACACAAGCCGCTGGATCTGTCTGCACTGGATGGCGATATCCGCCGCTGGTGGGATCAGGAAGACGTATTCGAGGCCAGCACCGCCGCGCGTGCCGATGGCCCGACCTTCACTTTTTATGAAGGCCCGCCCACGGCCAACGGCCGGCCGGGCATCCACCACGTGCTCGGGCGCACGATCAAGGACACCTTCTGCCGCTACAAGACGATGTGCGGCTATCGGGTCGACCGCAAGGCCGGTTGGGATACCCACGGCCTGCCGGTCGAAATCGAGGTGGAGAAGGAACTGGGGCTGTCCTCGCGCGAGGATATCGAGAACTACGGCATCGCCGAATACAACGCCGCCTGTCGCGAGTCGGTGCTGCGCTACAAGACCCAGTGGGACGAACTGACCCGGCGCATCGGTTTCTGGGCCGATCTGGATGCGCCCTACGTCACCTTCTCGAACGAGTACATCGAATCGGTGTGGTGGCTGCTCAAGCAGCTCCACGAGCAGGGCCTGCTCTACAAGGGCCACAAGGTGCACTGGTATTCGCCGGGTTCGGGCACGGTGCTGTCGTCGCACGAGGTCAGCCTCGGCTACAAGGAAGTGCAGGATCCGTCGATCACGGTGAAGTTCTTCCTGGAAGACGAGCCGGACGTGGCGATCCTGGCCTGGACCACCACGCCCTGGACCATGCCATCTAACGTCGCGCTGGCGGTCGGCCCGAAAATCGAATACGCCAAGGCACGCGGCGAGGATGGATCGGTCTACATCGTGGCCCGCGACTGTGTGGCCGCCACGCTCGGCGAGCATGCCGAAATCCTCGAAACCTTCGGCGCCGATGCGCTCATCGGCAAGCGCTACAAGCCGCCTTACGATTGTTTTGTCGATCATCCCGAGGCCGATCAGGCCTGGCGCGTGATCGCGGCCGATTTCATTACCACCGACGATGGCACCGGCATTGCCCATGAAGCGCCGGCCTTCGGCGCAGATGACTTCCGGGTGACCACGGCCGAAGGCATGCCGGTATTCAATCCGATCGAGCGCGACGGCCATTTCCAGGCCGACTTCCCGCTGGTGGGCGGGCTGTGGTTCAAGGACGCCGACAAGCCGGTGGCGCGCGATCTCAAGGAACGCGGGCTGCTGTTCGAGCAGAGCGTGACGGTGCATAACTACCCGCACGACTGGCGCAAGGGCACGCCCTTGATGAACTACCCGGTCGAGTCCTGGTTCGTAGCGACCCAGCAGAACAAGGACAAGCTGGTCGCCTACAACGACCGCATCAACTGGTTCCCGGCCCATGTCGGCACCGGCCGCTTCGGCGACTGGTTGGAAAACAACGTCGACTGGGCGCTGTCCCGGCATCGCTACTGGGGCACGCCGCTGCCGATCTGGGTCAACGACAACAACCCGGACGATATCGTGGTGATCGGCTCCATTGCCGAGCTGCGAGAGTACGCCGGCGATCAGGTCGCCGACGACGACACGCTGGACCTGCACAAGCCGCAGGTCGATGCCATCACCTGGATGGCAAAAGACGGCGGCACCATGCGCCGGGTGCCCGAGATCATCGACGTCTGGTTCGACTCGGGCGCCATGCCGTTCGCCCAGTGGCACTACCCGTTCGAGAACCAGGAACGCTTCGAGGCCAACTTCCCGGCCGATTTCATCTGCGAAGGCGTGGACCAGACCCGTGGCTGGTTCTATTCGCTGCATGCCATCGGCACGCTCATCAAGGACTCGCCGGCCTACAAGAACGTCGTGGTCAACGGCCTGTTGCTGGATGCCAACGGCGAGAAGATGTCCAAGTCCAAGGGCAATACGGTCGATCCGTTCGAAGCCCTGGATACCCACGGCGCCGACGTCATCCGTTGGTACATGCTGGCCAACAGCCCGCCGTGGGATAACACCAAGTACGCCGACCGCGGTCTGCGGGAAACGCGTACCAAGGTGTTCGGCACCCTGGAAAACGTGTATTCGTTCTTTGCCACCTACGCCAATATCGACGGTTTCACCGCCGATACGCCAGCACCGGTCGTGGCCGACCGGCCCGAGCTGGATCGCTGGATTCTCTCCAGGCTGCAATCCACGGCCGCCGAAGCATCGGCCGCACTGGACGAATACAACCCGACCCGGGCCGCGCGTGCGGTGGAGCGTTTCATCGATGCGCTTTCGAACTGGTATATCCGCCGCTCGCGGGCCCGTTTCTGGGCCGGCGCGCGTGCCGATGCCGGCGGCGATGCCAGCGAATCAGACGTCGCTGACAAGCGCTCGGCCTATCACACCACGCTGACTTGTCTGCGCGATGTGGCAGCGATGATGGCGCCGATCGCGCCGTTCTTCTCCGACTGGCTGTACGGGCAGCTGGGCAACGAAAACGGCGCGCGTGCATCGGTGCATCTCGCCGACTTCCCGGCCGCCGATGCCGCGCTCATCGATGCCGACCTGGAACGGCGCATGGCGCTGGCACGGGCGATCGTGGCCAACGCGTTGGCCTTGCGTAACGAGGCCGGGCTGAACGTGCGCCAGCCGCTGGCACGCATTCTAGTGGTCGAGGAAGCCGAGGTGGCACGCGCCGACGTCGACGCCATCGCCGCCATCGTGCGCGACGAGATCAACGTCGATGCCATCGAATTCGTGGCCGGCGAGGGCGATCTGGTCAAGCGCAGCGCCAAGCCCAACTTCAAGACCCTGGGCAAGCGTCTGGGCAAGAAGATGAAGGCGGTGGCCGGCGCCGTGGCGGCCCTCGACGACGAAGCCATCGCGCGTTACATGCGCGATATGCGGCTAATCGTCACCGCCGACGGCGAGGATATCGAACTCGGCGAAGGCGACCTGCTGGTATCCGCCGAAGGCGTGGAAGGCTGGCTCGTAGGCCGCGAAGATGGCGTTACGGTCGCACTTGATAGTACACTGACGGATTCACTACGCGAACGCGGGCTGGCGCGCGAAGTGATCAATCGCGTACAGCGGTTGCGCAAACAGGCCGAATTTCATGTCGCCGATCGGATTCGCGTGCAGTATCACGCCGACGACGAGCTGGCGAAGGCGATCGAAAGCCACAGGGCGGTGATCGCGCGTGAAACCCTAGCCGAAGCGTACGCGCCGAACGCGCAGCCGTCGGGCGAGGTCGAGCAGGCCTTCGATATCGACGGCGCGCAGATCACGCTAGCCCTGGCGCGCGTTCGATAACGCGCGTATCGCAACGGTTTTACTTTTTAACGATCGACAGTCGAGACAGCAGGCCATGCAGAAAGACATCCACCCCAACTATCGCCCCGTCGTATTCAAGGACATGGGCGGTGATTTCGCGTTTCTCACGCGCTCGACCATCGAGACCAACGAAACCATCGAATGGGAAGATGGCAACGAGTACCCGCTCGTGAAGCTGGAAGTCACGAGTGCGACGCACCCGTTCTATACCGGCAAGCAGAACATCATGGACACGACCGGCAAGGTCGAGCGCTTCAACCGGCGCTTTGGCATGATGAAGGGCGCCAAGAAGCAGTAAGGCTTCTGGCTCCCGCGCCCGATCTGATTCGGGCGCGGTGCTCGCTGAATTCGAGCCGGCCGGCGTGCAATACGCCGGCCGGCTTTTGCGTGTCCGGCGTTTGCGTTGCGAGGCCGGGGCGTCGGATGGGGCGGCTGTTTCAACGCATGGCGCCGATGGGCAGCGCGGACACCCGCTGCATCTCGGCATCGTCGTCGAGGCTGGCCTCATCAGCCAGGTATTGCGCGGCCATGGGCATCGCATCCGCGCCCCAGAACAGTTCCTTGCCGATCGCAAGCGTCGGTACACCGAATACGCCGCGCGCACAGGCCTGCTCCGTCTCGACGCGCAGCTGCTGTTTGACCTCGGGCGCGGCCAGCCGGGCCGGGTCCACGTTCAGCGCCTGCGCCAGCGTCTGCACCACGCCCGGATCCTGCGGATCGACGCCGGTCGTCCACAGCCCGTCGAAGATACCGTCGATCGCCTGCGTAGTGCTGCCGGCCGCGATCGCCAGCCGCAGATAGGGCAGGGAATTGAACGGATGCGCGGCCGGCATGCGAAACGCCAGCCCGTGTTCGCGTGCATGCCAGGCACACCAGCGATAGGTCCAGCGTCGTTTCGGGCCGATTTCGGCCGGTCCCTTCTGGCCGTGGTGGGCGAGCACGCCCGCAAACAGGATAGGTCGATGGGCCACCACGGCGTGCTGCCGGAATTCGCCGAGGCGCTGCCAGGCGAAATAGGCGAACGGGGAGATGAAATCGAAGTACCAGTCGATGGTGCGGGGTTTGTTCATGGGATATCCCGAATCGGCTGCGGCGTGAAACGCCAGATTAGCGGAGTCGGTGAGTTCGGCGGTGATCGTAGATCGAATCCACGTGCGGTCCGAATCAACGGCGCAGGTGAATTTTGACTTGGGGTTTCGCACTGTTGTGCGAGGTACTTCTCTTTGCTTGTCCAAAGAGAAGTACCCAAAAGATGGGTCGCGCAGCAGCGCGAAACCAAAGGACTGACAGACTCGTGAGCGCCGAAAGCAGATAGCCTGGACCTGCTTTTTCGGACTTAACTCCAGGGTTAAATCTGGTCTAGGGTGCTGCGCTGCGACGGAAAACCCGACGCGGCCCCTCAGTCAAACCCTCTCCCTATGCGCAGCGGCAAGCTCAAGAAACCCCTCGAGCGCCGGCAGCCCGCGATCACCGCGGCGCACGCCCAGATGAATCTGTTTGGCGATACCCTGCTCGCCCAGGGGCCGGGCGACGATGGCAAGCTGGGGCTGGTATTCCTCGATCAGCCAGCGCGGCAGGGCGGCCACGCCACGCCCAGCGGCGACCATCTGCAGCATGATGTCAGTCGATTCCACCGTCTTGTGGCGATGCGGCGTCACGCCGGCCGGGGTGAGCAGTGATACATACACGTCCAGCCGGCTGGGGTCGACGGGGTAAGACAGCAACGTCTCTGCAGCCAGATCGTCTGCCTGTACCGCGTCGCACGCGGCCAGCGGATGGTCGGCCGCCACCGCCAGCACCTGTTCGTAGTCGAACACCGGCTCGAACTGCACGCCTTTCTTCTTGAGCGGGTCGGGGGTAACGAGGATATCGATCTCGTGGTTGAACAGGGCGGCCATGCCGCCGAACTGGAACTGTTGCACCACGTCCACATCCACCCCGGGCCAGGCGCTCAGATAGGGCTCCACCACCTTGAGCAACCAGCGATAGCAGGGATGGCATTCCATGCCGATACGCAGGGAGCCGACGGCGCCGCTGGCATAGTCGGCCAGCATGTCGTCGACCCGTTCGAGCTGGGGCAGCAGCCGATTGGCGGCGGCCAGCATCTGCTCGCCGGCAGCGGTGAGTCGTACCCGCCGTCCCTCCCGGCTCCAGATCGTGCTACCCGAGCGTCGTTCGAGCTTGCGGATCGCATGGCTCAGCGCAGACTGGCTCAAATGCAGGGTTCGCGCCGCCGCGGTAAGCGAGCCTTCCCGGTCGATGGCCCGGAGGATGCTCAGGTGGATACGCTCGATCATGGCATTTAATGAGCTGAATTCATATATCGATGTAAATATACCAATTTTATTCATTGGTAGCGCGCTATAGAGTTCCGGTTCGCGAACATCGGCGTCAGGCATTTGGACGTCGGCTGCACCCAACCCATCGGAGCGACCATGACGATTTCCCAGAACCTCGGTTTCCCGCGTATCGGCGAACGCCGCGAACTCAAAAAGGCCACCGAGGCCTACTGGAAAGGCGATCTCGACTACGCCGGCCTCGAAGCCACCGGCGCCGAGCTGCGTCGCGCCAACTGGGCGAAACAGAAGGCGGCAGGCATCGACCTGATCCCGTCGAACGATTTCTCCTTCTACGACCAGGTGTTGGGGCTGTCGTGCCTGATCGGTAACGTGCCGTCGCGTTTCGGCTGGGACGGCCAGGCCATGAACATCGACGTGGCCTTCGACATGGCCCGCGGCACCGATGATGCGATTGCCTGCGAAATGACCAAGTGGTTCGATACCAACTACCACTACATCGTGCCGGAATTCACCCGCGACACGACGTTCGGACTCGTGGGCACGAAGATCTTCGACGAGTTCGCCGAGGCCAAGGCACAGGGCATCGTCACCAAGCCCGTAATCGTCGGTCCGGCGACCTATCTGACGCTCGGCAAGGTCACCGACGGCTCGGATCTGAACAAGTTCGATCTCGCCGACGAGCTGATCGCGATCTATGTCCAGATCGCCGAACGGCTGGCCGAGCAGGGCGCCGAATGGCTGCAGATCGACGAGCCGATCTTTTCGCTGGACCTGAATGACGCCCAGCGCGAGGTTGTTCGCAAGGCCTACGATGCGCTCGCGGGCGTTGCCGGCATCAAGATCATGGTGGCCAACTATTTCGGCGCGCTGGCCGACAACCGCGAGCTGTTCGTATCGCTGCCCGTCGCCGCCCTGCATATCGACGGCGTACGCGGCGTCGAGGAAGTCGAAGCCGTGGCCGCACGTTTGTCCGACGACAAGCTGCTCTCGGTCGGCATCGTCGACGGGCGCAATATCTGGAAAACCGATCTCACGCGCGCGTTGGACCGGTTGCAGCCCGTGCTCGGCGAACTGGGCAGCGAGCGTCTGATCGTCGCGCCCAGCTGTTCGCTGCTGCATTGCCCCGTCACCCTGCGCAGCGAGCACAAGCTCGACGACGAATTGCTCAACTGGCTGGCGTTCGCGGAGGAAAAACTCGACGAAATCGTGTTCCTCGCCCGTGCGGCGAACGGCAAGGTCGACAAGGACATGCTTGCCGCCAACGCGGCCGCGATGGTGGACCGTGCCAACTCGACGCGTATTCATGACAGCGCGGTCAAGAACCGGGTGGCGAATACGGGCGCGGCCGACTACAAGCGTTTTTCTGCTTACCCGGAACGCGCTGAAAAACAGCAGGCCAAGCTCGATCTGCCGGCGTTTCCGACCACCACGATCGGCTCCTTTCCGCAGACTGCGCAGGTGCGCAAGGCACGCGCGGCCCACAAGCGCGGCGATATGAACGACGCCGACTACGACGCCTTTCTGGAAGCCCAGATCGCCGAGGCCGTGACCATGCAGGAAGCCATGGGCTTCGACATGCTCGTGCACGGCGAATTCGAGCGTAACGACATGGTGGAGTATTTCGGCGAACAGCTGGCCGGCTATGCCTTCACCAAGTTCGGCTGGGTACAGAGCTATGGCACCCGCTATGTGAAGCCGCCGATCATCTTCGGTGATGTGTCGCGGCCCGAACCGATGACGGTGAAATGGTCGAAATATGCCCAGTCGCTGACCGACAAGCCCATGAAAGGGATGCTCACCGGCCCGGTCACCATGGTGCAGTGGGCGTTCGTGCGCGACGACCAGCCCCGATCCGAAACGGTCAAGCAGGTGGCGCTGGCCATTCGCGACGAGGTCTGCGATCTCGAAGCCGCCGGCCTGGCGGCCATCCAGATCGACGAGGCCGCCTTTCGTGAAGGCCTGCCGCTGCGGCGTTCCGAGTGGGCCGAGTATCTGGACTGGGCGAGCGCCAGCTTTCGTCTGACCGCGGGCGGTGTCGCCGACGACACCCAGGTGCATACCCATATGTGCTATTCGGAATTCAACGACATCATCGAGGCGATCGCGGCCATGGACGCCGATTGTATTTCCATCGAAACCTCGCGCTCGCAGATGGAGCTGCTCGATGCCTTCGTGAAATTCCGGTACCCGAACGAGATCGGGCCCGGCGTCTACGACATTCACAGCCCGCGCGTGCCGGCCAAGGCGGAAATGATCGCGCTGCTGGAAAAAGCCACCGAAGTGCTGCCACCCGAGCGCATATGGGTGAATCCGGACTGCGGCCTCAAGACCCGCGGTTGGGCCGAGGTTCGGCCCGCGCTCGAACATATGGTCGATGCCGCGCGCGAGCTGCGGCAGAGGCAGGCCGCCTGAGCCGATCACCGCGACCGTTCGGCCGTCCCGATGAATCTCCGGGACGGCCGAGCGCGATCTCACGGCCCCCAGCGCAGCGGGTGATCGGCGCGTAATACGCCGTCTGCGTCCCAGTCGGGCCAGCCGGTGAATGGGATCGGTCGGGCCGAATCGAGCGCGCTCAGGCGTTCGGCCCAGTCGTGTTTAAGGCTGTCGAGGTGGTGCTCGAACACGTCGCGCTGTTCGTAGGCGATGCCGCCACCCTGAATGCCGTGGGCGACGAACGGCGCCAGTACGTCGAAGCCCATGTAGTGCAGCGAGTAGTGGATGGGCCAGAGCAGGCGCTCGATTGGCCCGCCACGGCCGTAGGGCGAAAAGGTGGCCGCCGGCCCGCCAGTGGTCACCGACAGCAGCGCGCGCTTGCCGCGAAAAATCCCTTCGTCGTAGCGCCGGCGCCCGGTATAGAGCTCGCCGTAGACGAACACGCGATCGAACCATCCCTTGAGGATGGCCGGCTGGGCATGCCACCAGAGCGGAAACTGGAGGATGACCAGATCGGCCGCCGTCAATCGATCGATTTCGCGCTGCACGTCGGCGGCACGGCTTTGCTCATTGCCCGCATGGCGTTGTTCGGTCAGCGCCGAGAAATAGTGTGCATCGGCGCGTGAGTCGTAGCGGGCCGGGCCTTCGACAGGATCGAAACATTCGGCGTACAGATCGGAGCGTGTGACCGTCATTCCCCGGCCGGCCAGGGTTTCATCAGCAATATCGGCGAGTGCGCCATTGAAGGATTTCGGTTCGGGATGGGCGAATACGATATGGGCGTGCATGAGATGGGGCCTTTGAAATCAGGCCGCCAGTCTGCTGTTTGCGTTATCGTCACGAAATAGGCATAACGGCAAGCCGTATTTGCGCTTATGCAAACCGATATCGCCTGGGACGATTTACGCCTGGTGCTGGCCATTGCACGAGCCGAAACGCTGGCCGGTGCTGCACGCACGCTCGGGCTGCACCACGCCACGGTCTATCGACGGCTGATCGCCTGTGAACGCGCCCTGGGCACGGCGCTGTTCGAACGGGATCGGGGGCGTCATGTGCCCACCGCGGTCGGCGCAGAATGGGTGGCCGTGGCCGACGACATGGACGGTGCGGTGGTGGATGCCGCGCGCCGTATCGCCGGGCGGGATGTTACCCCGGCCGGTACGGTGCATCTGACCACCACGGATACGCTGCTGCACGGGCTCGTATCGCCCATGCTGGCCACGTTTCGGGAACGCTTTCCGGCCATTCGCCTGGACGTACGCCTATCCAATGCGCCGTTCGATCTGGCACGCCGGGATGCCGACTTGGCGATTCGCGCCGCCGACGAGCCGCCGGACCCGTTGATTGCCCAGCGCCTTGGCGAGATTGTCATGGCGCGTTATCGCTGTGCGCAGCATGCGCCGCCGTCGAATGCCTGGGTGGGGTTGAGCGAAGCCGTGCCGTTTGCGGCCTTGCATCGATGGATGGCCGCCGGCGTCGACGCGAACGATATCGCCTTGCAGGTCGACAGCATGCTTGCCATGCAGCGTGCTGCAGCCGACGGGCTGGGCGACGCGCTGCTGCCCTGTTATCTCGCCGATACCGATGCGCAGCTGCTGCGCGTCGGCGCGCCCATACCGGAATTGACCACGCCGGCCTGGCTGCTGGTCCATCCGGACATGCGACGTACGGCGCGTGTTCGCGCGCTTAGAGATGCACTCATCGATGCGTTCGCCAGCCCGGATGTGCGTTCGCGGCTGGCCGGTGGATAGGGCGCCGATTCAGTTGCCGAGCGTGCGTTTAAGCCCTTCGTGGGACGCAACGAAACCCAGGCTTTCATAGAAGCGTAGGGCGTCGGGACGCTGCTTGTCGGTGGTGAGCTGGATGAGTCGGCAGCCGCGTTCTTCTGCGCGCTCGATCGCCCATTCGAACAGCGTTCGGCCGAGCCCCTGACCGCGTCGACTACCGGCGATGCGTACGCCTTCGACCAGCGCGCGCCAGCTTCCTTGATAGGTCAGATAAGGGATATAGGTCAGCTGCAGCATGCCCGCGATCTCGCCATCCTGCTCGGCGACGATGAGCTCGTTGTTGGGATCGGCATCGATCGCTGCAAACGCCTGGCTGTAACTCGTCGGCAACGGGCTGGATGGGCACTCGCGTGTCGCGCCCAGGGCATCGTCGGCCAGCAGCTGTACGAGCGCGTCGAGATCAGCGGCCCGGGCCGTACGAAAAACGAGTTCGGACATGGTCACTCCCCGTGTTCTTTGAACGCAGTCAGTCGGCACGCCCGCCGTCTGCGCGCATGCCCTGGAATTCGCAGGCATATCCTATCGCGGCACGGTCTTCGCGCCAGTCGAGTGTGCATACCGCGTTGTCGAGGTTGTCGTTTTTCAATGCGGGCCTGCAGGCGCCGGTGCGGATTTTCGCCAGTCGGGGCGCGCATACAGTCGAATAGTTGGCCAAAGCAACGCATGCGATAGGCGATCGGGTCACCCGCAATCGGGCGGATTGTTAAACTACGCCGCCTGTCACTACCTGCCCGGCCTTTTGCCATGACGATCACTACCCGTTTCGCGCCGTCGCCGACCGGTTATCTGCATATCGGGGGCGCACGTACCGCGCTGTATTCCTGGCTGCATGCAAAAGCCAGCGGTGGCCGCTTCGTATTGCGTATCGAGGATACCGACCGCGAACGCTCGACCGACGAAGCCGTGCAGGCGATTCTCGATGCCATGGAATGGCTCGATCTCGAGCACGACGGCGAGATCTATTACCAGACCAAGCGTTTCGACCGATATGCCGAAGTCATCGACTGGCTGCTTGCCGAAGGCAAGGCCTATCGCTGTTATTCGAGCGCCGAGGAAGTCGAGGCCATGCGCGAAGCCGCGCGGGCCAAGGGCGAAAAGCCGAAATACGACGGCACCTGGCGGCCGATGCCGGGCAAGACGTTGCCCGAGCCGCCGGCAGGCGTCGATCCGGTCATCCGTTTTGCCACGCCGCTGGACGGCGAGACCGTCATCCACGATATGGTCAAGGGCGATATCACCATCTCGAATACCGAGCTGGACGACCTGGTGATCGCCCGTGCCGACGGCACCCCCACCTACAATTTCTGTGTGGTGGTCGACGATATGGACATGGCCATCAGCCATATCATTCGCGGCGATGATCACGTCAACAACACGCCGCGCCAGATCAATATCCTGAAGGCCTTGATCGGCGATTTTGCCGAGCTGCCGGTCTATGCCCATGTGCCCATGATTCTCGGGCCCGACGGCAAGCGGCTCTCCAAGCGCCACGGCGCGGTGGGCGTGATGCGCTATCGCGAAGAAGGATTTCTGCCGGGCGCGCTGCTCAACTATCTGGTGCGCCTGGGCTGGGCCCATGGCGATCAGGAAATCTTCACCCGCGAACAGATGCTCGAGCATTTCGATATCGAGCATGTTCAGGGCGGCGCCTCGACCTTCGACCCGGACAAGCTGCTGTGGGTGAATCAGGAACACCTGAAGATGGCCGCCCCCGAGGATCTGGTCGGCGAGCTGCGTTGGCACCTCGCGCGTCTGGGCATCGACGGCGTGGACGATACGCGCCTGGCCGAGATCGCTGCCATTCAGAAGGGCCGCTGCAAGACCGTGCTGGAAATGGCCGAGCAAACACTGTTCGTGTTCCAGCCGGTCACCGAATACGAACCCAAGGCCGTGAAGAAACATATCAAGGCCGGCACGCCGGATTTGCTAGCCCAGGTACGCGACGGTCTGGCAGCGCTCGACGACTGGAACGGCGAAGCCGCGAGTGCAGTGGTCAAGCAGGTATCGGCCGACAACGAGGTCGGCATGGGCAAGGTCGCCCAGCCGATCCGTATCGCGGTGACCGGCGGGCCCGTGTCGCCGTCGATCGACGATACGCTGGTGCTGCTCGGCCGCGATGAAACGCTGGCACGCCTGGACGCGGCCGTGGCGGCCTTCGCATCGGAAACGAACTAGAGCCACATGCGCAGTTCGCCCGACGGGCGCGCGTGCAATCGGGCACGAGCGCCGCGTCGTTTGCCGCGCTTTCGATAAGCCGCGCCGGTCTACCCGGGCGCGGATGCCGGGGCAGCGTCCCAACTTTTCCATGGCCAGCCATGCCGAGCCAGCGGTCGCCGGACCGCGTGGCTGAGCCAGGTTCGTATCGGCGAAATATCATAACGGACGCGCACTCGATACAATGCTTGTTCAATTGTCGAGGTTCGCATGACCACCACCTATCTTGAATTGCAGGTTCTGAGCACCGGCCAGACCTCGCGTCTGGCCGAGATGTTTCGCCTGCTCGGCGAGCCGAACCGGCTGTCGCTGGTGTATGCCTGCCTCGAGGAACCGCAGAGCGTGCAGACGCTCGCGGCCGATATCGATATCTCCATGTCGCTGGCCAGCCATCATCTGCGCCTGTTGCGGGCCGCGCGTTTGCTGCGCGCCGAGCGTCGCGGCAAGCAGGTGTTCTATGTGGCCGCCGATGCGCACGTGCAGCGCGTGCTGCGTGACATGGTCGAACACAGCATTCAGGAGTAGTCGTCATGAGCAAACCGCACGCGCATGCACACGCAGATCATGACCACGACCACGACCACGACCACGACCATGGACTGGGTGGCCATCATCATCACGGCGGAAGCGGTCGTGCGCTGATTCTGTCGCTGGGCCTGACGCTCGCCTTTGCTTTTGTCGAAGCCGTCGGCGGCTGGTGGGCCGATTCGCTGGCATTGATGTCTGACGCTGGTCATATGTTCACCGATAGCTCCTCGCTTGCTATCGGGGCGCTTGCGGCCTGGATGGCCAAGCGCCCGGCGTCCAAGGTGCATTCCTTCGGCCTGCAGCGCGCCGAGGTGTTGGGCGCACTCATTAACGCCGTGCTGATGATCGTGGTGGTCGTGGCGATCGCGTTCTCTGCGATCCAGCGCTTTGCCGAGCCGCGCGAAGTGGCCGGCGTGCCGGTGATGATCATCGCCACCATCGGGCTGGTGATGAATATCGCGGTGGCCGCCATTCTCATGCGCGGCGAACAGACCATGAACGTGCGCGGCGCGCTCATTCACGTGCTGGGCGACCTGCTGGGCTCGGTGGCCGCGATCGTGGCCGGCGCGGTGATTTTGCTGACTGGCTGGATGCCGATCGATCCGCTGCTTTCGCTGGCCGTGAGCGCGCTGATTCTGGTATCGGCCTGGCGTCTGCTCAAGGACGTCGTGCACGTACTCATGGAAGGCGTGCCCAAGGGCCTGGATGCCGCAAGAGTCAGCAAGGAACTCGCCGGTATTGAAGGCGTGCATTCGGTGCACGACCTGCATATCTGGAGCCTGTCATCGAGCCAGCGTGCGCTGGCCGCGCATATCGAAATCGGCCGCATGAGCGACTGGCAGGCCATCCTGCCGCGGCTGCAGACGCTGTTGGCCGAGCGATTCTCGATCACCCATACCACGCTGCAGCCGGAAGACCGTCAGACCGCGCTGGCCTGTGCGGTGGATTCGGACTGCGGCGTGGCCACTTGAAGACAGTGCCCGTGGGAGAACGGGCAGGGGGTTGGCAATGTCGATACAACTCAAGCGTATCTACGATTCCGTAGCGGACGATGACGGCCGCCGCGTACTGGTGGACGGCATGTGGCCGCGCGGCGTCAAGAAGACCGATGCCGCGCTCGACGACTGGTACAAATCGGTCGCGCCGTCGAGCGAGCTGCGGCGCTGGTTCGGCCACGATCGCGATCGCTGGGAGACATTTCGCGAAAGCTATCGCGCCGAGCTGGACGACTCCGACAACGAGGATCTCGACGCCCTGCGTGAAATCGTGGCCCGGGAAGACGAAGTGACCCTGCTGTTCGCCGCCCGCGATACCGAATGCAATCACGCGGTAGTGCTCAAGGACTGGCTGGAAGACGCCGCATGAGCGACCCGGCCGGCCTGGACGACGCCGAACGCGTTCGCGACGCCTGTATCGAAGCCGCGCTTGCCGGCTACGAGGACGCCGCCATTGCCGGCCTCTGCGGGGAAGGCGCCCTGGAGATGGCGATCAGCGCGATACGCCGTCTCGATATGGCCGAGGTGATTGGCAGCAGCGATGCCGCCGCGGCCAACAGTACCCAGAAGCCGTAATAGCGCAGGCGCGTAGCCGCGGCCCGTGCGGCCAGGCATGAAAAAGCCCGGGCCACACAGGGCGTGCCCGGGCTTTGAAACGACGCGCGCGCGTCGGTCGCGCTATTTGCTCTGGTAGTACTGCATCAGAATCTCGGCGACTTCCGGGCGCGAGAATTCTTCCGGCGGGGCGATGCCGTTGCCGAGCATTTCACGCACCTTGGTGCCGGACAGGATCACGAAGTCTTCCTTGGTGTGATCGGGCACGTCGCGCATCATCACCACCTTGCCGAGTTTCTTGGAAAACGCGGTGTGGTCGGCGGCGAAGATCTCGATATCGAGGGCGTCGTCGGGTACGCGCTCCTCGAAGATCTTCTGGGCATCGAAGGGGCCGAAGAAATCGCCCACGCCGGCATGGTCGCGGCCGACGATCAGATAGGAGCAACCGGCGTTCTGGCGGAACACGGCATGCAGCACGGCCTCGCGCGGGCCGGCATAGAGCATGTCGAAGCCGTAGCCGGTGATCATCACCGAGTTCTTGGGGAAGTAATGATCCACCATCGTGCGAATGGCGGCATCGCGCACGTTGGCGGGAATATCGCCGGGCTTGAGCTTGCCCAGCAGCATATGCACGAGAATGCCGTCGGCGCCGGTGGCTTCCATGGCCATCTTGCAGAGTTCTTCATGCGCGCGGTGCATGGGGTTGCGGGTCTGGAAGGCCACGACCTTTTCCCAGCCGCGCTCGGCGAACTCGTCGCGAATCGACTGTGCGGTACGGAAGGTATCGGGGAAATCCTTCTCGAAATAGCTGAAGTTCAGCACCTGAATCGGCCCGTGCACGACATGGCGGCCAAGCGATTTGAAGGTGGCCACGCCGGGGTGTTCTTCGTCGGTGGTGGTGAAGATCTGCTCGAGCAGCGCGTTCAGCTCATCGTCGCTGAATTCGTCGACGCCCTCGATGTCCTGCACCGCGATCACCGGGTTGCCCTCGACGTTGGGGTCGCGCAGGGCGATACGGGCCGCGCCCTTGATGGGCTCGATATCGTCGACCAGGTTGAGTACCGGCACCGGCCAGAACAGGCCGTCGCTGGTCCGCAGGTCGCGACCTACCGATAGCGCATCGGCCTTGCTCATGAAGCCGGTCAACGGGTTGAAATAGCCGGCGCCGAGCATTACCGCGTTGGCCGCGGCGGCCGAGCTGACGGTGATCGCCGGCAGTTCGTGGGCTTCCTGTATGAGTTGCTCGCGGGCGGCCTCGTCGGCCACATACAGCGGGTTGAGCGTATCGGAACCGTGCGGTTTGATCATGTCGTCGCGCCTTGCGTTGTCGAATGGCAAAAACGGGTCGCATGACGCGCCGTGCGTGCCATGCATAACGGAAAACGCGGCTGTCGTGCCGCGTTTCGACCGTCAGGATTTTGCGGATTCTAACGTATTGCGGGCGCGATGCCCGTGACACAAGGGCGTATTAGGGAACCTCTGATCTATTCATCCACGGTCGCGTTTGAGTCCCAAAAGGCCGC
>NZ_CAXGSH010000010.1:0-55124 GCF_964012375.1 uncultured Salinisphaera sp. | reverse complement strand
CCCTGCCAATAAGGCAGGCGCTGCGCTCGGACGCCTTGCCGCACCGTCTGTGAGGAATCGACCGCGACCCGCGAGAGGGTGTGTAGAGCTTCCCTCGCGCCAGGCCCGCCCGCCGGCACATGGGTGGCCCGCAACGACTGGGGCGCTTATCATGCCGCCTTGCCTGATATCGAAGGAACAAGGCATGGCAGAAATGCTTGCGGCCGGTGGTTGGCTGATGCTGCCGATCGCGATCTGCTCGGTGCTCGGCCTCGCCATCGTGATCGAGCGGGCCTGGGCGCTGCGTACCCAGCGCGTGGCGCCGCCCCAGCTGCTCGACCAGCGGTCGCGACTGGCGCGTGCGAGCGCGTTGTCGAACGCGGAGCGGCAGTCGCTGGAGGCGAACAGTCCCCTGGGGCATGTGTGGGCCGCGGTGGTCGCAACACGCGGAGAGAGTATCGATATCCGCCGCGAGCGCATCGAGGAAGCGGGTCGTCAGGTCGGCCACGACATGGCGCGCTACCTGAACACCCTGGGCACCATCGCAGCGATCACGCCGCTGCTCGGCCTGCTCGGCACGGTCGCGGGCATGATCCAGATCTTTGCCACCATGACCGAAGCCGGCCTGGGCGACGCCCAGGCTCTGGCCGGCGGCATTGGCCAGGCGCTGGTAACCACCGCGGCCGGGCTGTGCGTGGCGATTCCCGCGCTCGTGGCCTATCGCTATTTCAACGGCCTGGTCGAGAAACGCGGGCTGTTGCTTGAACAATGGGCGGTGTGCCTGATTGAAGACCAGCGCGATGCGCCTTCGTCATGAAGTTCGTGCGCCGTGCGAGCGATCAGGAACCGTCGGTGAACCTCACGCCGCTGATCGACGTGGTGTTTCTGCTGCTGATCTTTTTCATGGTGTCGAGCCGCTTCGTCGACGAAAAGGATTTGCCCCTCGAGCTGCCGGCGGCGGCGAGCGCGCAGGCACTGGCCGCGACCGAAGCCGTGATCGTCGATATCGACGCCGAGGGCGCGTACCGCATCAACGGTCGGGACACTCAGGCCGGCGAGCTGGTCGCTTCGCTGATTGCGCTGCATGCACAATATCCGCAGCGAGCGCTGCGCGTACGTGCGGACGGCGCGGCCAGCCATGCGGCGGTCGTACGCGCCATGGACGCAGCCTCGCAGGCCGCATTCGAACGCGTCGAAATTGCGACTCGTAACGATAAACGATGACAATATGGCCCGGCGCCGGTGGCGTCGGGTTTTTCACTTTCACGTATAGGCCCTCATCTTGGCGCGACAGCAATTCGAAACAAGCATGCCGATCGGCGAGATTTACCCGCGTTTGCTGCGCTATACGTGGCGGCACAAGAAGTGGCTCGGGATCGCCGCCGTCGGCATGGCCGGTTATGCGGCCGCGGATACGGCGTTGATCTATATCCTCAAGCCGCTGCTCGACGGCAGTATCGTCGATCGCGATCCGTGGATGATCCGCTGGATTCCGGCGTTCATGCTGGTGCTGTTCCTGTTTCGCGGGGCCTTCGGCTTTTGTTCGAGCTATGGCATGTCCTGGGTGGCCAACCGCGTCATCTACAACGTGCGCAGCGATATCTTCGCGCAGTTTCTGCGCCTGCCGTCCAGCTTCTTCGACGCCAACTCGACTGGCAAGACCACCGCGAAACTGACCTTCTACACCGGCCAGATCTCGGGCGCTGCCACCAGCGCGATCACTATCATGATCCAGGACACGCTGCGGATCGTGGGCTTCACCTTCCTGATGTTCTGGATCAACTGGTCGCTGGCGCTGATTACGTTGGTCATCGGGCCGCTGATCGCCATCATCATCAGCCATGTGTCGAAGCGGTTTCGCCGCTATAGCGTCAGTATCCAGCAGTCGATGAGCGACATCACCCACGTCAGCGAAGAAGTGCTGACCGGCCAGCGCGTGGTCAAGGTCTTCGGCGGTGAAGAGCGCGAAACCCGGAGCTTCGACCGTATTAACGAGCGCAACCGCCGCATGTCGATGCGCAAGGCCACGACCAGCGCAGCCAGCGTACCGGTGATCCAGCTGATCGCGGCCTTTGCGGTGGCGTTCGTGGTATCGGTGGCGGTACGCGATACCGGTGGTGGCATCATGTCGCCGGGCGATCTGGCCGCTTTCTTCGGCGCGATGATGGCCATGATGGGCCCCATCAAACGGCTCACCAGCGTCAACGCCACCATTCAGGCCGGCATGGCGGCGGCCGGCGCCATTTTCGAGCTTATCGATGAGCCGGGCGAGAACGATCAGGGCACCCTGACGATCGAGCGGGCGAGTGGGCATATCGAAGTCAGCAACCTCTGGTTTCGCTATCCGCGTACCGAAACCGATGTGCTTCGAGAGATCAGCTTCGAGGTGAAGCCGGGGCAGACGGTCGCGTTCGTGGGTCGTTCCGGCAGCGGTAAGTCCACGCTGTTGTCGCTGCTGCCGCGCTTCTATGAATACGGCCAGGGCCATATCAAGCTGGACGGCCACGATCTGACCGAATATCGCCTGCGCGATCTGCGCCAGCAGATCAGCCTGGTCGATCAGAACGTCATTCTTTTCAACGATACCGTGGCCGGCAATATCGCCTACGGTGTGCTCGGCAATGCCGACCGCGAGGCGGTGATGGATGCCGCCCGGCGTGCCTATGCGGACGAGTTCATCCAGTCGCTGCCCAACGGCTACGACACCCTCGTGGGCCAGAACGGCATCATGCTTTCGGGCGGTCAGCGCCAGCGTATCGCCATCGCGCGGGCACTGCTCAAGGACTCGCCGATCCTGATTCTGGACGAAGCGACCTCGGCGCTGGATACCGAATCCGAAAAGGCCATCCAGAAAGGGCTGGACGTGCTCATGCGGGATCGTACGACGCTGGTCATCGCCCATCGTCTGTCGACGATCCAGGATGCCGATCTGATCGTGGTGATGCATGACGGCGCCCTGGTAGAAAAGGGCACCCATAGCGAACTGATGCAGATCGGCGGGCATTATCGCGGTCTGCACGATATCCAGTTCGCGCGGCCCGATTGAGCCTGTGCGCGGTTCGCGACACATGATTGCGTGCCCGGCACGCCGGAGCTAGCGCGATCTCATGCGCGCGGCGTTGGAACGCAGCTGGTATGGCCAAGGGCGGGGCTGGATGCTTCTGCGTCCGCTGGCCGCGTTATTCGCCGGCGTGGTCTGGATACGGCGGCGACTCTACCGCCTCGGCTGGCTGCGCAGTGAGGCCGTCGGCGTGCCGGTGCTGGTGGTCGGCAATATCACCGTCGGCGGCAGCGGCAAGACACCGCTCACGCTGGCCCTGATTGAAAAGCTGCAGCAACGCGGCCTGCGGGTGGGGGTCGTCTCGCGGGGTTACCGCGGTCAGGCTGAGGCTTATCCACTCGACGTCGGGCCCGAGAGTGACGCGCGTGAAGTCGGTGACGAACCCTTGATGATGGCGCTGCAATCCGGCGCCCGCGTGGTGGTGGACCCGCGCCGTCCGCGCGGCGCCCGACGGCTCGTGGGGCTGGGCGTGGATGTGGTGATCGCCGACGACGGCCTGCAGCACTACGCGCTGCGACGCGACGCCGAGATTGCCGTGACCGACGCACGCCGCGGCCTGGGCAACGGGGCTTTACTGCCTGCCGGCCCGCTGCGAGAGCCGCGGTCACGCTTGGACACGGTGGATCTATCACTCGTGCATGGAGCGGACGCGGATTTCTGGCTCGTACCCGGTGCGGCGATGTCGATCGACGGGCAGGGCAGAAGCCGTGAGCTGGCCCAGTTTGTCGGCATGCCCGTTCATGCCATCGCCGGCATTGGCGATCCACATCGTTTTTTCGACATGCTGCGTGGGCTAGGGCTGGACGTGATCGAACACCCGATGCCGGACCATTATCGTTATCGGGCACAGGATCTCGACTTTACGGACGACTGGCCACTGCTGATGACCGGCAAGGACGCAGTCAAGTGTCGCGGCTTTGCAAACACCGCGCGCTGCTGGCAGGTGCCGGTACGCGTGGCGTTCAGCGCGGGTTGCGACGCCCGTATCGACGCCTTGCTCGACCGCCTGCTGGGCACCTGCCGGGCCGCCTGAGCCAATCGCAACGCAAAAAGGAGCGCCATGGACTTCGTCGTTATCATCCCTGCACGGTTGGCCAGCACGCGTCTGCCCAACAAAGTGCTGCACGCCATCGCGGGCGAGCCGATGCTGGCGCATGTCTGCCGCGCGGCGCGTGCCAGCGGTGCGACAGAGGTGATCGTGGCTACCGACAGCGAGGCTGTGGCCGAAGCTGCGCGCGTGGCCGGCGTGACTGCGTGCATGACGCGTGCAGATCATAGTTGTGGCACCGACCGTATTGCCGAAGTGGCCGCCCAGCGCGGCTGGGCAGACGATACGATCGTGGTCAATGTACAGGCCGACGAGCCGCTTATGCCGCCGGCGCTGATCGACCAGGTCGCCACAGCCCTGGACAGCGATACCGAGGCCGCCATGGCCACGGCCTGCACGCCGATTCGCGATGCCGACGCCTTCAACAACCCCAATATCGTCAAGGTAGTCGCAACGCCTGCGGGGCGGGCATTGTATTTCAGCCGGGCGCCGATCCCCTTTCATCGCGACAGCAGCAATACCGAGTTCGAAGCGTGCGCATTTCGCCATCTCGGCATCTATGCCTATCACGCCGGCGCGCTGAAACGGTTTTCGGCCGCGCCGCCCGGCGCCCTGGAGCGGATCGAGTCGCTGGAGCAGCTGCGTGCCTTCGAATTGAACCTGCCGATCGCTCTGGTCGAGGCGCGTACCGTGCCGGGGCCGGGCGTCGATACGCCCGACGACATCGCGCTGGTCGAGGCGCTGATGGCGGGCGGGCATTCTGCGGAGAGAGATAATGACTGAAGCGACTGTTCGCGTGATGTTCGTGTGCCTGGGCAATATCTGTCGTTCGCCCACCGCGCATGGCTTGTTTCGGCACAGGGTGAACGAGGCCGGCCTGGCCGATCGTATCGAGATTGCTTCGTCGGGCACCGGCGACTGGCATATCGGCAAACCGCCGGATCGGCGCGCGGCCCATGCGGCACGTGGCCGCCAGATCGATATCGACGACCTGCGGGCCCAGCAGGTCACCGCCGAGGATTTGCGGTATTTCGACTATGTTCTGGCCATGGACGCGGATAACCTGGCCTCGCTGCAGGCGCTGTATCAGACCACGGAAGGCGCGCGCGCCGAGCCGTCGCTGTTCATGCGCTACAGCAGCGCCTACCGGGACCAGAGCGTGCCGGACCCGTATTTCGGCGGCGAGCGTGGCTTCGAGCTGGTGCTGGATATGATCGAAGACGCCTCGACCGGCCTGCTTGAAGATATCCGCCAACGCTGGCCAGACCTCGAGTAGCCATCCCGGCTGGTCCGTTCGCACGCGGTCCGAATACCCATACGCCGCAGGGCGCTGTACACAAAAAAGGCCCGACCCCATCACGGGGCCGGGCCTTTTTTGCGCCTGCGTCAGTCGATCAGGACGCCGACGACTTGCTTTGCGGTTTGTCCTCGTCCGAGGTTTCCGAGCTGTCCGACGTATCGGCCCGGGTCTCGACCTGATCGAGGGCTTTCTCCGATTCGGACGGGGTTTCGTCGCTGTCGGCAACCACCTCCTCGACGCTGGCCCGCGCCTGGGCGACGGGGATGTCGTCTGTCTCGGCTGAGTCCGCCGGCTCGGCTGCTTCGGAAGGTTCTGCCGATTCGGAAACGGCTTCGGCAGTCGTTTCGCTCGCCGCTACCGACGTGTCCTCGATATCGGCCTGACGCTTCGCGTCACCGGTTTGCGTCTCGACTTGCTCGAGTTTGCCGGCCGAGCTTTCGCTATCGTCGGTTTCGGTTTCGGTTTCGGCCGCAGTCTTCGTCTTGGCTTCCGGCTCGGCGTTCGCGCTTGCTTCGCCCTCGCTGGGCGCGGCTTTCTTGGCCGGTTTGCGGCTTCGTTTGCGCTTCGGCTTGGGCGCGGGTTCTTCGTTGTCGCTCGCGGTTTGAGCCGGCTTTTCGGCGTCCGCAGTCGGTGTAGCCGGGTTGCCAACGGTCTCGTCGCTGCTTTCAGCTTCGGGCTCTTTTGCGTTTGCCGGTTCTGATGAGGCGACCGGCGTTTGCGCGGCGGCGGGCTGTTCTGTCGCGTCGGACTTGTCCGTATGCGTGTCGCCCTTGGCGTCGGCCGTCGATGCTTCGTCTGCGCGATCGCTGGCAGCCTGTTCGCGGATTTCCACCGAGCTCAGTTCGGATTCGGCCTGGGCCGGCTTGTGCTGCGATGCCGCCTTGGCATTATCGCTGGCCGTTACCGCAGACCACGGCTGGTCGTCTTCCGGCGCCGGGGCCTTCAGTGGCTTCGAGGCCTCGGTCTGTTTCTCGGCGCTGGGTTCGGCAGCCGGCGCATGCGCGCGCTCGGCGTCGGTGGCCTGGCCCGATTCCGCGTCGGCCGCATTCGTGTCCGGCTGGCCGGCCTTGTCGGCGTCGCCGCTATCCGGCTTGTCGGCGTTCAGGGATGCGTCGTCCGCCGGCACGGGGGTCGCCGGCTTGTTTTCGTCTTGCGCTGCGACCGACTGCGCTTCGTTCGAGCCGGCGTCTGACTGCGCGGCGCTATCCGAATCGGCCTGGGCGTCGCCCGAGGATTCCGACTCGTTCTGGCCGTCGTTGGCCGTCTTGTTGCGATTGCGCCCGCCGCGACGCCCGCGACCGCCACGCCGCCGCCGCCGACGTGCACCGCCGCCTTCGTTATTGGCGTCGCTGTTCGAGCTGTCGCCGCTGTCGCTGCCGTTACCGTCTGTGGCCTGAGCGGCTTGCGCGGGCTTGGTCGTATCGTCGGCGTTCGACTCGTTCGACGTCTGCGCTGCCGGCGACTTGCTATCGGCGTCGTTGTCGTCCTTGTTCTGGCCGTTACTGTGGCGGTTGCTTTGGCCCTTGCTTTGTTGGCTGCTGTCCTGGGTTGACGAGGACTTGTCCTTCCTGGACGCGTCGTCGTTCTTCGTGCCGTCGTTACGGGCATTCGCATTGTCCTGCGACGCCGCCTGCTTCTTGTCCTTCGGCTTGTTGCGATCGCCGTCGCCGCGCTTGTTGTCGCTGTCGTCTTTCTTGCCGGCGTTGTTGGTTTTGGACGCGGAATTGTCCTTATCACCGCTGTCGTTGTCGCTGCGGTTGTTGCGCCGATTGCGGCCACCGCGGCGCGAGCGCTTGTTGCCGCTGCTCTGGTTGTCCTTGCCGCTGTCGCTATCGCTCTGCCCATCGTCGTTCGAGCGGTTGCCGCGACGGGGCTTGGTCTTGCGCGCGCCTTCGCTGCTGTCGTTGTTATCGCCGGAGGTATCCGCGGTTTCGCTCGTTTTTGCCTTGGCGGTGCTGGCAGCGGCGGTGGCCGCAGCCGTGGTCTGGGGGCTGGCATCGCCGGCGAATATACGTCGCAGGGCATCCCAGAGCTGCTGCCAGGGCGTCATGCTGACGGTCGGCGCGGCCGCGGGGGCCTCGGCCGGCGCGCTCTTGCGCTCGATCACTGGTGCATCCGGCCGCGCCACGCGCTTGACCGCTGGCTCTTCCCGGGTGGTGGTGGCGGCGCCATGGTTCGGCTCCACCGGTTTTTCGATCTCCACGTGGGTATCGAGGCGGTAGCTGGTCGCGTCGTTGGCGTCTTCGGAAAGCTGGTCGCCACGCACGCGCTTGATTTCGTAGTGCGGGGTTTCCAGCGTGTGGTTCGGCACCAGCGTGACCTGGGTGCTGGAGCGTTTTTCCACGCCTGCGATATCGTCGCGTTTTTCGTTGAGCAGGAAGCTGGCCACGGCGATCGGCAGCTGCACGATCACCCGCCCGGTGGAGGGTTTCATGGCTTCTTCCTCGAGCAGGCGCAGAATCGACAGCGACAGCGATTCCACGCTGCGAATCGAGCCACGGCCGAGGCAGCGCGGGCAGGCCTGGGAGGAGTATTCCGACAGTGACGGCTTGAGCCGCTGGCGCGACATTTCGAGCAGGCCAAAGCGCGAGATGCGCCCGATCTGAACCCGCGCGCGGTCAGCCTTGGCTGCCTGCTTGAGGCGGTTCTCCACCTCGCGCTGGTTCTTGTTGCTTTCCATGTCGATGAAGTCGATCACCACCAGGCCGCCCAGATCGCGGATACGCAGCTGGCGGGCCACTTCCTCGGCGGCTTCCAGGTTGGTGTTGAAGGCCGTTTCCTCGATGCCGCCGCCCTTGGTCGCACGTGCGGAGTTGATATCGACCGAGGTCATGGCTTCGGTGTGGTCGATCACGATCGAGCCGCCGGAGGGCAGGGTGACTTCCCGCTCGAAGGCGCTCTCGATCTGGGATTCGACCTGGAAACGCGAGAACAACGGCGTTTCGTCGGTGTATTGCTTGAGCTTGCCCAGCGCATGCGGCATGACCTGCTGCATGAACTCGCGGCCGGTTTCGTAGATATCCGCCTGGTCGATGAGCACTTCGCCGATATCGTCGCGCAGGTAGTCGCGCAGCGCCCGGATGATGACGTTGGATTCCTGATAGACCAGGAACGGCGCCTTGCGCGCGTCGGCGGCTTCGTTGATCGCTTTCCAGACCTGGGCGAGATAGTCCAGATCCCACTGCAGTTCTTCGGCGCATCGGCCCACGCCGGCGGTGCGCACGATCACGCCCATGCCGTTGGGTACCTGTACCTCGTTAAGGGCTTCGCGCAGCTCGTTGCGGTCTTCGCCTTCGATCCGCCGCGACACGCCGCCCGCACGGGGGTTGTTGGGCATGAGCACCAGATAGCGCCCGGCCAGGCTCACGAAGGTGGTTAGAGCAGCGCCCTTGTTGCCGCGCTCCTCCTTTTCCACCTGAACGATGATCTCCTGACCTTCGGACAGCGCGTGCTTGATGCTGTCCTTGCCGTTACCGCCGTTCTGGTTCTTGTTGAAGTAATCCTTGGCGACTTCCTTGAGCGGCAGAAAACCGTGCCGATTACCGCCGTAATCGATGAAGGCGGCTTCGAGGCTCGGCTCGACACGCGTCACGCGGCCCTTATAGACATTGGCCTTGCGCTGTTCGCGGCTGCCGACTTCGATATCTAGATCATGGAGTTTCTGGCCATCGACGATCGCCACGCGCAGCTCTTCGGGCTGCGTGGCGTTGATCAAAATGCGTTTCATTCGAATGGGTCTCGACTGGCGCTCGACTGCCCGAAAGTGCAAGCGGCGCGCGCAAACAGGCGCCGGCCGCCGGCGTAGTCGTGGTCTCGTGGCCGGTAAGGACGGCGACGATCACACGGTGCGCAGCAACAATCAGACAGGAGCACATGAATAAATAAATGACTCTTCGCGGAAGAACACGCTGTATCCGGGGCGCATGCTAGGCTTGCCCGGCATTTTTTAAGCGTGTGACAAATGACTGTCAGTCGGCGATTGCGTGCCCGCGCGGGAAAGGCGTCGGCGGACAGATTAATCAACCCGACCTTGGGAGTGTAATCTGACTACGGCACCCGCTCAAGTTCGCTATGTCCGCGTCGATAGTAACGATGCAGGCATGCGGCTCGACAATTTCCTCTTGCGCACCTTTCGGGACGTTCCGAAATCGAAGGTCTACCGGATCATCCGCAGTGGCGAGGTGCGGGTTAACCGCGGCCGCGCCAAGCCGGGCACGCGTCTGGCCGAAGCCGACGAGATCCGCCTGCCGCCGGTACGCCAGAAAGAAAAGCCCGGCCCCGGTCGCCCGCCCGACGGCCTGATCGAGAAGACCCGCAGGGCGCTGATGCATGAGCGCGACGACATGCTGGTGTTCAACAAGCCGGCGGGCCTGGCGGTGCACGCCGGCAGCGGCCTGCGCTTTGGCCTGATCGAGGTGCTGCGGGTGGCGCGGCCGGGCGAGTACGTCGAACTGGTACATCGCCTGGACCGCCAGACCAGCGGCTGTCTGCTGGTGGCCCGTTCGCGCGCGGCGCTGGACGCCCTGCGGGCCGGCCTGAACGACGCGGCCGCGACCAAGCGCTATCTGGCGCTCGTCGATGGCCATTGGAAAGAGGGGGCGATCGAAGTGGACGTGCCGCTATCGCGCGACGTCGAGCGCAGCGGCGAACGCATGGTCACGGTTGACCCCGAGCGCGGCAAGGCGAGCGTGTCGCGCTTCGAGCCGGTCGCCTTTTATGGCGATGCCACGCTCATGTCGGTCGAGATCAAGACCGGGCGCACCCACCAGATCCGTGTGCACGCCGCCCATTGCGGCCATCCCGTGGCCGGCGACGACAAATACGGCTCGAATCGGCGTGCCGCGCTATGGCAGGAGCGGGGGCTTGGCCGCATGTTCCTGCACGCCGCGCATATCGATATGCCCTACGGACAGGATACGTTACAGCTCGACGCGCCGCTGGCCGCGGATCTGGCGCAGCTACTCGACCAGTTGGATGAACAGGAATGAAGCGATACGAACTGCTGGTATTCGACTGGGACGGCACCTTGATGGACTCCGCCGGCGAAATCGTGTCGGCCATGCAGACCGCGATTCAGGATCTGGGGCTGCCCGAGCGCTCGCCGGATCGCATGCGCGAACTGATCGGCCTCGGTCTGGACGATGTGCTGGCACGGTTGTTTCCGGATCTGGACACGCAGCGCGTACGCGCGCGCCTGCACGCCTATCGCGCGCGCTATGGAATGAAACGCAGTGCCGCGAAGCTGTTCCCGCCGGTCGTGGATGCCTTGGAGGCACTCAAGGCGCAGGGCTTCGAGATGGCGGTGGCCACCGGCAAGAGCCGGCGCGGCCTGGATGCCGCGATGCGCGACACGGGCACCGAAGGTTATTTCCGCTGGACGCGCTGTGCCGACGAATGCACGCCGAAACCGGCGCCGGACATGATCGAGAACATCCTCTTGCGGTCGGCCACGCTGCCCGAGCATGCGCTGATGATCGGTGACACCGAATACGATGTCGCCATGGCCCGGGCGGCCGGAGTGGATGCGATCGGCGTGGGCTGTGGCGTTCACGACGCCGCGCGGTTGCGTCGTGCCGGCGCGCTTGAAGTGCTCGACAGCGTCGAGACGCTGCCCGATTGGCTGGCCTGCGAACGGCGCAGCGCCTGATCGCGACGGCTCGGGAATCGCTGCATGACCTTTCGTGGCTCGCGTTCGAGTCCTCGAATGCGTTGCGACAAGGCGGGCGAGCGCGGCGCCTGTCTTATGGGCAGGTCGAACTCGGCAACGCAGTGGCGGCGTATTTGAGGCCGCCCCCTCGGGGCAGCCGGCCTTTTCATGCCGGCCGCGCGCAAAGCACGCCGGCGCGACCACGACAGGTTGGCCAGAGCTTCTCTAGCGTTTCTCTAGGGAATCTCGACGCCGGCCTCGGCGAGCAGCCGGCACAGCGCAATTAGCGGCAGTCCGACCAGCGTCGACGGATCTTTCGACTCGATCGATTCGACAAGGCTGATGCCCAGGCCTTCGGACTTGATGCTGCCCGCGGTGGCGGTGACGTCCTCGAGCTCTACATACCGCGCGATGCGGGCATCGTCGAGTTCGCGAAAACGCGTGGTCACGGTTTCGACACAGGAACGCGGTGTGTCGAATACGGGCGCGCATACACACAAACCGGTATGGAAATACACGGTCTTGCCGGATTGATGGCGCAGCTGTGCCCGTGCCTTTTCCGGAGTGCCGGGCTTGCCGAGAATATCGCCCTCCACATCGGCGACCTGGTCGGAACCGATTACGATGGCTTCGGGGCGGTCATCGAATATGCGCCGTGCCTTGCCGATAGCCAGGCGCTCGGCCAGCGCCGCCGGGGCTTCGTTGGCGCGCGCGCTTTCATCGATATCCGGCGAGATCGCTTCGAACTCGAGCCCCAGGCGAGTCAAAAGCTCGCGCCGCCAGGGCGAGCTGGAGGCAAGAATGATGGGTGCGGGGGAGGTCGGGGCCATGCGGAGTCCTTTGTCGGCGAATCTCTGGCCGCCAGAGGATAAACGATCCGTACCGCCATCTGTCGGCCTCGCGTACGGTGCATGCCAAGACTGAAACGGCGAAATGCTTTGACTTGGCGGGGTTTCGGCCCTATTATCGCGCGCCATGAGCACGCCCCGAGCGCTGGTACCTCGTGTCGATTACCGTCGGCTTGCCACACAGCAGGGGCGAATCGAAGGCCGTCTCGATCTGGATCATCTGGATCGAGTCGCGGCACAGACGATCGACGCATCGGCCGGTGCAAGCCCGGTGATGGTGGATCTCGAATTTCGGGAGGATGCGCAACGGCGTGTCCATGTCGAGGGTGATATCAGCACGACGCTTCGGCTCGAATGCCAGCGTTGTCTGAACGCTTTCGATCATCCGATGAACGTGGCCGTGTCCGGCGTCGTAGTCGGCGACGACGACGCTGCTGCAAACGTGCCGCGCGAATACGAACCGGTGCTGGCCGACGGCGACATGCTGGATGTGCATGCGCTGGTGGCCGACGAACTGCTTCTGGCGCTGCCTAGCGTAGCCCGGTGCAGCCGGCCTGAATGTACGGCGCAGTATGTCGATCACGACATGCCGCGCGGTGACGAACAATACGATGAACGACGCAACAATCCGTTCGCGGTGCTGAGTCAGCTCAAACGCGACGATTGACGATTTTCGACAACGCTGGAAGACATAGAACGCCATGGCCGTCCAAAAGAACCGCAAATCCCGTTCGAAGCGCGACAAGCGTCGCAACACGCACGCCAGCATGAATCCGCCGACGCTGTCGATCGATCAGACGACGGGCGAGACGCATCTGCGTCATCACGTCACGCGCGACGGTTTCTACCGTGGTCGTCGCGTCGTCAATACCGGCGACGACGTTTAAGCACGGATGATTCCCGGGGCTAGAAGCCCCGGGCTCCGACTTATGACGCGTATTGCAGTCGACGCCATGAGCGGCGACCACGGCGCCCCTGTGGCCGTGGAAGCCGCGATCAAGAGTTTGCAGGCTCACCCCGACCTGGAAATCATTCTGGTTGGTGACGCCGAAACCCTGCATCCACAGATCGCACGCCACAAGAAGGCAGACGTCGGCGAGCGCCTCGCTGTGCGCCATGCCAGCGAAGTGGTGGGCATGTCGGAATCACCGGCACGCTCGCTGCGCCAGAAGAAAGACTCTTCGATGCGCGTGGCGATTAACGTGGTTCAGAACGGCGACGCCGCGGCCTGCGTATCGGCGGGCAATACCGGCGCGCTGATGGCAACGGCGCGGTTCGTGCTCAAGACCCTGGCCGGTATCGACCGGCCCGCGATCATATCGCCGATCCCGTCGCGTCAGGGCCATACCCTGATGCTCGACCTGGGCGCAAACGCTGAATCGACCCCCGAACAATTGTTCCAGTTCGCGGTCATGGGCGCCGTACTTGCCGAAGCCGTGCACGGCGTCGAGGAACCGCGGGTCGGGCTGCTCAATATCGGCGCCGAAGAGATCAAGGGCAATATCCAGATCCAGCAGGCCGGCAAGCTGCTAGGAGAGAGCGAGCTCAACTATATCGGCTTCGTGGAAGGCGACGATATCTATATCGGCGACGTTGACGTCGTGGTCTGCGACGGCTTTGTCGGCAACGTTGCGCTCAAGACCAGTGAAGGCCTCGGCAAGCTCATAGCCCAGTTCCTGAGAGAGGAATTTTCGCGCAATGCGCTGACGCGTAGCGCGGCATTCTTCGCCATGCCGGTGCTCAAGGCATTTCGTCGGCGCGTGGATCCGCGCCAGTACAACGGGGCGACCTTCATCGGCCTGCAGGGTACGGTTATCAAGTCGCACGGCGATGCCGATGCGGTTGCCTTTGCCAGCGCGATCAACGTGGCCCGCATGGAAGTCGAACAGAAAGTGCCGCAGCGTATTCGTTCGCTTCTAGCGCACAACCTCGGCGAATAACCCCGCCCATTCCCGCGCCGACCCGCGCGGATGCCCTGGCTACGAGGCCTGGGAGATCGATTGCGTCCGATCGATTGATTTGCTGCCCCCGTATCCTTATATCCTGCGTATAGAAAATGGATTCGATGCCGATTGAGTCTTCATGCAAGACTCGACGGCAGGCCAAGGTAGGCACGAGATGAGTCAGTCCGACAAACCCAAGCCGACGGTGGAAGACGAAGGCGAGGCCGTTGTCGAAACCAGTCGGCCGAAAACCAAGCAGCCACCGCTCTACAAAGTGGTCATGCACAATGACGACTTCACACCGATGGAGTTCGTTGTGGAAGTGCTGATGACGTTTTTCAATCTCAACCGCGAGCAGTCGGTCCAGGTCATGCTGACCGTTCATACGCGGGGTAAGGCGGTGGCTGGTACGTTTACGGCTCAGATAGCCGAAACCAAGGTGGCCATGGTCAACGACCATGCACGCGCCCATCAGCACCCGCTGTTGTGTACTATGGAAAAAGCCTGATTTTCGCAATCTTCGAGGACAGAATCAGGCCTCAATCGAACATTAGGTTCGGGGACGCAAAATGCTGAGCCAGGAACTTCAAACCGCTCTGGATGCCGCCTTCATGGTGGCGCGACGTCAGCACCACGAGATGCTGACTGTCGAGCACCTGCTGATGTCACTGCTGGATAATCCCGGCGTGGCCGAGGTGCTGGAAGCGGTAAGCGCGGATATTCCGAGTCTGGAACGCGAACTCAAAAGCTATATCGATACGCATGTGCCGGTCGTGCCGGCCGGTGAAGATCATGAAGTCCAGCCCACGCTGGGCTTCCAGCGCGTGCTGCAGCGCGCGGTCTACCATGTCCAGTCGTCGGGCAAGAAAGAGGTGACCGCGGTCAACGTACTGATCGCGATCTTTTCCGAGCAGGAATCGCATGCGGTCTATCTGCTCGGCGAGCAGGGTGTAAGCCGACTCGACGTGGTCAACTACGTATCGCACGGTGTATCCAAGTCGGGTAGCGAAGGCGAACAGCCCGGCTCGACCTCGGAGAAAGGCGCCGAGGAGGGCGGCGAGGCCGGCAAGTCACCGCTCGAACAGTATGCGACCAACCTCAATCGCAAGGCGGCCGAAGGTGACGTAGATCCGTTGATCGGCCGTGATCACGAGATCGAGCGCGTGGTGCAAACGCTGTGCCGCCGGCGCAAGAACAACCCGCTGCTGGTGGGCGAGGCCGGCGTTGGCAAGACCGCGATCGCCGAAGGCCTGGCTCGCATGATCGTCGACGGCGAGGTGCCGGAGGTTCTCGGCAAGAGCGTGATTTATGCGCTCGATCTGGGCGCGCTGATTGCCGGTACAAAATATCGCGGCGATTTCGAAAAGCGTCTCAAGGGCGTACTGGCCGAACTGGAAAAGCAGGACGGCGCGGTGCTGTTCATCGACGAAATTCATACCATCATCGGCGCCGGTGCGGCCTCGGGTGGTGTGATGGACGCCTCGAACCTGCTCAAGCCGAAGCTCGCTTCCGGCGAGCTGCGCTGCATGGGTGCGACCACCTATCAAGAATTCCGCGGCGTATTCGAAAAGGATCGGGCGTTGGCGCGCCGTTTCCAGAAAATCGATGTGCCGGAGCCGAGCGTGGCCGATACCGTGCAGATCCTGCGCGGTCTCAAGGACCGTTTCGAGGAGCATCATCAGGTGCGCTACACGCAGCCGGCGCTGGAGGCGGCTGCGGAGCTGTCGGCCCGGCATATCAACGACCGGCACCTGCCGGACAAGGCCATCGACGTGATCGACGAGGCGGGTGCGCGTCTGCGTCTGCGGCCGTCCAGTAAGAAGCGCAAGACCGTCCAGGTGCGGGATATCGAGGATATGGTGTCGCGTATTGCGCGGATTCCGTCCAAGACGGTGTCCCGTGACGACCGCGACGTGCTCAAGACGCTCGAGCGTGATCTCAAGCTGGTGATTTTCGGCCAGGACGAAGCGGTCACCTCGCTGGCGAGCGCCATCAAGATGTCGCGCTCGGGGCTGGACAACCGGGACAAGCCGATCGGCTCGTTCCTGTTCGCCGGGCCGACCGGCGTCGGCAAGACCGAGGTCACCCGCCAGCTGGCGCTGCATCTGGGCGTGGAGCTGGTTCGCTTCGATATGTCCGAATACATGGAGCGGCATACGGTGTCGCGCCTGATTGGCGCACCGCCGGGGTATGTCGGCTATGACCAGGGCGGGCTGCTGACCGAAGCGGTCAACAAGCAGCCCCACTCGGTGGTACTGCTGGACGAAATCGAGAAAGCCCATCCGGATATCTTCAACCTGCTCTTGCAGGTGATGGACCACGGCAAGCTCACCGACAACAACGGCCGGGAAGCAGATTTCCGCAACGTCATCCTGGTGATGACGACCAACGCCGGGGCCGAAGCAATGGCCAGCCGCGGGATTGGCTTCAATCCCAGCGACAGCAGCTCGGACGGCATGGAAGCCATTCGTCGTGGCTTCACGCCGGAGTTCCGCAATCGTCTGGACTCGATCATACAGTTCCAGCCGTTGCAGGGCGAAGTCATCGAGCGGGTGGTGGACAAGTTCATCCTCCAGCTCGAAGCACAGCTGGAAGCACGCGGCGTCGGGCTCACGGTCGAAGCCGAGGCGCGCAGCTGGCTGGCCGAGCGCGGCTACGATGTGAAGATGGGCGCACGGCCGATGGCCCGTGTGATCCAGGATCACATCAAGAAACCGCTGGCCGAAGAGCTTTTGTTCGGCCGACTGGCCAACGGTGGCCAGGTGGTCGTGCGCGTGGACGACGATGCGATCGAGCTCGATATCACGTCCCGAGAAATCGCCGAAGCCTGATTCGGTCGACGATAAGCTTCAACACATGCATTCAAGGCCCGGTTTTACCGGGCCTTTTTTTTGGCAGCCACTTCGCGACGTGGCGTCCGGAATGCGTGGTCGTCCGCAAATGAACGCGAATGGAGGCAAGTAGCAGGTCAATCGCAGGGTCTTGGTTGGGAGGACTGTGCGGTGGTGGTCGACCCGCCGTGCAAGACTTTGTCCTTACCAATGCACGCCCATCAGGGACCGATTGTTTAACTTAAAACACTCGACGGGTTTGGGATGAGTTTTAAAAAACAAGTATCCTCAGTGAGTTATTGTTAATTATTAAAGTTGATACGAGTTCGAGTTTTTGCGTCAATCTGCGGAATCTGTATAACCCGCGGAGAGGGTTTTTCTGCTGTTTCGCGATAAGTCGTATAACACACGGCTGTTCAATGGAAATCTCGGGAGCGCGTGGTCAGTTTCCCGAGCCGGGCGCTGTCGTCGACGATATGTCGCGCCACGCAGTGGGTAACGGGGCCCTGGCGTTGCATGATGCCGTTGACCCGTAGCAGCCGGGCGCTGGTGACGGCCACGCGATAGCGGGCGAGCAGGTCGCGATGGATGACCACGTTCACGCAGCCGGTTTCGTCTTCGAGGGTGACGAAGGTCGTACCCTTGGCGCTGCCCGGGCGTTGGCGGATGGTGACCAGGCCGGCGACGTGCGCAGCGCGACGATCGGCCAGGGCATCGAAATCGCGGGCACAGAGCACGCCCTGGCGAGCCAGCTGCGGGCGTAACAGCGCCAACGGATGTCTGCGCAGGGTCAGGGCGGTACTGGCATAGTCGGCCACGATATCGTTGCCTTCGCGCGGCGCGGGCAGGGCCACTTCGGGTTCAGGCGCCTCGAGCCCGGCAAACAGATCGGCATGCACATGGGCGGCCGCGATCTGCCACTGCGCCTGGTGGCGATGTCCGGCCAGCCCGCGCAGGGCATCGGCCCGGGCCAGAGCGTCGCGGCAGCGCTGGCCCAGCCGGGCACGAGTGACCAGATCTGCCACCTGGGTGAACACAGCGTCGTTGCGTGCAGCGACGATGCGTTCGCCGGCTTCTTGCGACAGCCCCTTGATCAGCCTTAGACCCAGGCGCAGTGCAAAGGCTTGGGTATCGGTGCGTTCGAGCGTGCAGTCCCAGTCGGAGTGACACACATCGGCCGGGTGTACTGTCACCCCGTGACGTTTGACGTCGGCCACGATCTGGGCCGGTGCATAGAAGCCCATCGGTTGGCTGTTGATCAGGGCGGCCGCGAAGGCGGCCGGATAGTGGCATTTGATATACGACGACACATAGACGAGCAGGGCAAAACTCACGGCATGGGATTCAGGAAAGCCGTAGCTGCCGAAACCCTTGATCTGTTCGAAGATCCGATCGGCGAATTCTTCGGCATAGCCGTTGGCCCGCATGCCGCTCTTCAAGCGGTCGCGCCAGGGTTCGAGTCCGCCTTTCTTTTTCCAGGCGGCCATTGAACGACGTAGCCCGTCGGCTTCGCCGGCGCTGAAATTGGCCGCCACCATGGCGATTTTCATCACCTGTTCCTGAAAGATCGGCACACCGTGGGTGCGTTCGAGCACCCCGCGCAGGGCGTCGCTGGGGTATTCGATCTCTTCGCGCTTCTTTTCGCGGTTGAGCAGGTAGGGGTGGACCATGCCGCCCTGGATCGGGCCGGGGCGTACGATCGCCACTTCGACCACGAGATCGAAAAACCGCTGCGGGCGCAGCCGTGGCAGCATGGTCATCTGGGCCCGCGATTCGATCTGGAAAACGCCGACCGTATCGGCGGCCGAAATCATGTCGTAGGTGGGCCTGTCCTTGCCGGGAATGGTGGCCATGGTCAGCTGGCGGCCGTGATGGCGTTCGATGAGCGCGAAGCAGCGGCGCAGGCAGCTGAGCATGCCCAGTGCGAGCACGTCGATCTTCATCAGGCCGACCGCTTCCAGATCGTCCTTGTCCCATTGGATGATGGTGCGATTGGGCATGGCTGCCTTTTCCACCGGCACCAGCTCTTCCAGCGGTACTTCGGAGAGCACGAAACCGCCGACATGCTGGGATAGATGACGTGGAAACCCGATGAGCGTATCCACCAGCATGAGAATACGATCGAGATCGCCGGCATCGATATCGATACCGCGTTCGTCGAGCTGGGCGGCCAGGCTGCCGTCATCGCTGCGCCGCGACAGCGCGCCGGCCAGGGTGTCGATCTGGTCGACGCTCAGGCCCATGGCCCGGCCGACGTCGCGCATCGCGCTGCGCGGTCGGTAATGGATGACGGTGGCCGCGAGCGCGGCGCGCTGACGGCCGTAGCGGGCATAGATGTACTGAATGATCTCTTCGCGGCGTTCGTGTTCGAAGTCGACGTCGATATCCGGCGGTTCGTTGCGATCGCGCGAGATGAAGCGCTCGAAGAGCATGTCGTGGCGCAGCGGATCCACTTCGGTGATGCCCAGACAGAAACACACCACCGAATTGGCCGCCGAGCCGCGCCCCTGACAGAGAATGCCGCGTCGGTTCGCCTCTTCGACGATATCGTGGACGGTCAGAAAATAATGCGGATAGTTCTTTTCCTCGATCAGCGCTAGTTCGTGCTCGATCTGGCGACGTATCGCGGCATTCGTGCCGTCGGGCCAACGCCGCCGACAGCCGCGCTCCACCAGTGAGCGCAGATGCTCGAGCGCGGTCTGGCCCTGGGGCACCACTTCGGAGGGATAGTCGTAGCGGATTTCGCGCAGCGAAAAGCTGCAATCGGCGGCGATACGCAGGGTCGCGGCCAGCATGTTGTCGGGATAGAGAGCTGCCAGCGTCGAGCGCGGTCGCAGATAGCGTTCGCCGTTGGCGAACAATGCCCGCCCGGCGTTGTGGACGGTCGTGCCCAGGCGCAGGGCAGTGAACACGTCCTGCAGGGCACGCCGCGCCCGCCGATGCATATGGACATCGCCCACCGCGACCAGCGGCAGACCGTATCGGGCCCGCAGTTCATCGAGCCGGCGTCGGTGGGACATATCGGCGGCACGCCGATGCAGGGCCAGTGCGATATGACTCTGGCGCGGGTAGGTGGTGGCCAGCCAGGCCAGCAGATGATGCAGCGCCGGTATGGGTGGGCAGTCGTAATCGGGCAGGACCAGAATGCGGCAGTCGGCCAGGGTATCGGCCTGCAGGTCGGCCAGGCCGATACGGTAGTCGCCCTTGGCCACGCGTTGCCGGGCGTCGGTAATCAGCCGGCACAGGCGGGTATAGCCGTTGCGGTTGCGTACCAGCAGAATGACGGTCACGCCCTCGTCGAGGGTGAAACGGCTGCCCAGAATGAGATCGATAGCGCAGGCTTCGGCGGTTTGCAGGGCCCGTACCGCGCCGGCCAGGCTGCATTCGTCGGTCAGTGCGATCGCCTGATAGCCGAGTTCGGCCGCGCGGGCGACCAGTTCTTCCGGCGTGGAGGCGCCGCGCTGGAAGGAAAACCCGCTCACACAGCACAGCTCGGCATAGCCGAGCGCGCTCATCCGAACAGGCCGTGCATGTAATAGACCGGCGTGTCGCCGCTGGGGGCATGGGCCAGATCGCGATAGACCCAGAGCAGGCGTCCCTGGCCGTCGCGGGCGCGAAAATAATCGCGTCGGATGCTGTGTTCCCACCAGCCGGTTTCGATGCGCTCGGGGCCGGCGATCAGGGTCAGTTCTGCCGGCGCGCGTTCGGGCACGTCGAGCAGCCACATCGGGCGTGGGGCCGGGGTGGCGGTATGACGCGTTGCCGGCCGGTCGTGCCGGGCACTGGCCTGCTCCGGGCGGTGGTCGTCCACGTCGTGCAGCCAGCCGACTGCCTCGTGGCCCAGCCGCGCGCGCAGGCGATCGAGCACCGCCGGCCATTGTTCGATACCGGCGTGGTCGGGGTCGCGCCAGAGGCTGTCCTGGTCCTGTTCGAAACGACGCAGGCGATCGCTGGCCAGCGCGATTTCGAGCACTGGCGCGGCCAGGGTGACCCGGGCCAGTCGTTCGTTGGCGACGCGCTCCAGATGGTCTGCATCACGTGAGGGCGACGCCAGACGCAGCAGCAGGCGGGTGGGCGGCAAATCGTCGTGAATGAGCTTGAGCTGCAGCGTCTGGATGGTGGCATCCGCCCCCTGCAGAAACGCGGCCAACTCGGCGAACACGCGCCGCAGCAAGAATACCAGCCCCTGGGTCGTTTCGACCGCGCCGGTGAGTTCGTGACGGGTACCGTAGCGCTGCGGCAGGGTATAGAAGTCCAGCCCATGCGGGCGGCGCCCGCGTAGACATTCCAGCGCGTCCAGGGTCGGCTTGCCGTAGCGGCGTACCAGCGTGGAAGGCGGCAGGGCCAGCAGTTCGCCGGCAAGGCGCAGCCCGCTGGCCTTGAGCGACAGCGTGGTCTGGGCGTCGAGGTCCAGACAGGCCAGCGGCAGGCGGGCCAGACCTTGGGCACGGTGTTTGGGCGAAGGCGCACGCGCAAACGCCAGGGCGGCATGCGGGCTGTCGCCCACGCCCAGGGTATAGCGATAGCCCATGCGGTCGAGATCGGCACGTACGCGTTCGAGCAGGCGCTGGCGACCACCGAACAGGCGCAGGCTGGCGCCGATTTCGAACACCACGCGTGCGCATTCGACGCGGTCGCTGGCGCGTGCGATATGGACCTGGCTGCTGTAATGCCAGGCCCAGCCGCCCAGACGTTCGAGCGCGGCCCCTTCGCCGGCGATATGGCGTGCTAGCACGACGGCCTCGGGCACATGCATGCGTGCATCGGCCAGCAGCATGCCGCGGCGTACGCCTTGTTCGAGCGCGCAGGCGTCGGCGGCCACGACATGACGCCGGCCGCGCTGTTCGGCCACCACCAGCGTCGGGTTCGTAACCGGCGGCCGGTCGCGGGCGTCTGCGCGGCTATCGAGCGCCCAGTGGGGAAGACGAAGAGCGAGCCACATGGGGAACACGATCGGGTTGAGGAATATCGTTGCTGGCGCCTGCACGCAGCGCCGCCAGCTCGGCACGAGGGGTCTCGAATTGCCAGACGCGTTCGACGCCGGGCCGTAGTCCGGCAATACGGGCGCCGGCAGGGCCGCGGCATTTGAGTATCTCGATACGCTGGCCGCCGCCGCTGGCAGTGATCGCCAGGCGCAGGGCCGCCGGCGAGCGTTCGGCGGCAGCCCGGATATGGCGATAGACAAACACCGGACAGGCTGCCTTCTCGGCGGCCAGCTGCAGACGACGCAGGGCGGTTGTATCAAGACGGTCGGCCCAGACGACGAAACCGGCAAACGCATTCGCCCGTGCCATCTGTTCGACACACCACACTTTTTCGCTCTCGTTGCGACAGGCCACGAGCGGCACCCGGGCACAATCGATGCCGGCCTGGGTGAGCGCCGGGGCCTGCAGGGTCGGCGGCGGGGCGATGAAGGCGAGCTGGCGCTTGGGCTGTTCGCGCATGCGCCGGGCCAGGCCGTGCAACAGCAGGCTCAGCTCGCCCAGCCCTGCGTTGTTGCACAGCAGTTCGGTGACGGCGCCGATCGGATAGCCGCCGCCGGGCAGCTGGCGATCCAGCGTCGGCGAGCCCGTGGCCATGGCCGGCAGTTCGGCCTGCCGCGTGGCCCGGTGCACGCCAAAGCGTTGCCAGAAGGTTTCATGGGCGGCCAGCCGCTGGCCGTGCGGATCTACGTTGTCGATAGGCTGCTTGTTCATAACTGTATTTATATACAGTTAATACAGCAGTGACTACCCCCAGCAACGATTCATCGACGCCAACGCCCGTCAGACCGGCGCTTGGCTACCCTGGCTGCGGGTAGCGTATGCCGGCCTGACGGTGCGAGCGCGCTTTTCAGATCGCCATGGGTGCGGGTGTTTCAAGCCCGGAATCGGGCCGACGGCGCAGGTCCGTGCAGTCGATTCGATAGACAGCGTGTTCGAGACGGCTCAACGGCCGGCGCCGTCCCGTGCCAGACGGGCGACGATATGGCCCTGGGCGTCGATCAGCGCCAGGCTGTCGCCGTCGATTTCGGCGCGCTGGGTGCGTTCAAGCGCATGCGTGAAGGCCTCTTCAATGTCCATGCCCTGATTGCAGTAGCGACGGGTACTGGCCAGGGAATCAAAGCGCAGGCTGTCGTCGCTGCCGCTATAGCGGCCGTTGACCCGGTTGCAGCCGGTAAAGCCTTCGAGACGCTGATCGGCATGCAGCAACAGATAGGGCGTGCGCCGCATGGATTCGGTATCGACCGGCTGGCCGTCGAGTTGTGTCAGCTGCCATTTGGTATCGGCCAGCTGCATGAATGTCGGCGTGCCCGCACAGCCCACGAGTGCAACGACAATGAGCAGGGCCAGAACAGAAAAACGGATAGCGCGCATAAGACCTCGTGATGCAGTGTGGTATCCCGATGGTGCCTAGCCTACATCGCATGACGGCGGCATGGCGTAGAATCGCGCGGCATTCTCGCATTCGCGGATTCTTTAAGTTGAGCGATTCATCCTCCACTCGTGCCAGCAGCGGCACGCTGCGACGCCAGCTGTTCGCCCAGACCTGGCCGATGGCGATCGGCGTGATGTCGTTGTTGGGCTTTCAACTGGTCGACTCGGCGTTCGTCGCGCGTCTGGGCACCGTCCCGCTGGCCGCGCAATCATTCACGTTTCCGATCACCTTTTTGATGATCGGCGTCCAGGTCGGGCTGGGCATTGCCATCGCCGCGCTCATTTCGCGGGCGCTGGGCGCAGGCGAGCTCGAGCGTGCCCGGCGCCTGGGCAGTCTGGTGCTGTTCGGCGGGGCAGTGGTGATCGGCTTTCTTGCGATTGCGCTATGGATTTTTCACGTACCGCTGTTTCGCCAGCTCGGTGCCCAGGACGACGCACTCGAGCTCATCGGCGAGTACTGGCCGGTCCAGCTGCTGGCCAACTGGTTCGCGGCCCTGTTGTACTTCGGCTATACGCTGTTTCGCGCGCATAACAACACGCGCCTGCCGGGCCTGCTGATGGTGGCCACAAGCGGCCTGAACCTGGTGTTCGATCCGATCCTCATCTTCGGTGTTGGCGGCTGGTCGGGCCTGGGGCTGCCCGGAGCGGCCTGGGCGACCACTGCTTCGTTCACGATCGGCCTGTTGCTGCTGGGCTGGCGTCTGGCCCAGCGCGACTGGCTGAGCCTGGCCGACCTGGCGGGGGAGATGCGCCGCTCGACCGGCCCGTTTGCGGTGATCGCCGGCCCGGCCATGCTCAGTCAGCTGATGCCGGCCTTGTCGGCAATGGCGGCCACGGCGCTGATCGCTTCCCTGGGCGAGCAGGCGGTAGCGGCCTGGGGGCTGGCCAGCCGGCTGGAAACCGTATCGCTGATGCTGGTGCTGGGGCTGACCATGTCGCTGCCACCCTGGCTGGGGCATTGCTACGGGGCCGGCAACTGGCCGCGTATCCGCGCGCTGATGTCGATTGCCTTTCAGACCGTGCTGGTCTGGCAGCTGATTCTGGGCACGCTCATGGCGCTGGCCGCTCCCTGGGTGGCCGATGCGTTGTCCAGCGACGCGGGCGTACGCGACGGACTGACCTGGCTGATTCGTGCCATGCTTCCCAGCTATGCGCTGCTGGGGCTGTGCATGCTCGTAGTTTCGGCCTCCAATGCCCTGGGCTGGCCGCTGCGCGCGATGATGATCTCCTTTGCACGGCTGTTCGTTTGCTATCTGCCCTGTATTGCCCTGGGCGTATGGCTGGGCGAAAAAATGCCTTATGTCGGCCTGGGTGCGGCGCTGGGTAACGTGTTGGCGGGCAGCATGGCCTGGCTTGTCTTCCGGCAGAGCATGCGCGCGATGCCCGAACAGGCCCGGGCCCACGCAGCCGCATCGTCCTCATAGACGGCCTCGACGGCCGTATAGGCATCCGTAATCAAGATGACGTGAAAAAGGGGCGGAGAAGCTTCAAAGCGCCCTGATTTGCGGCGATCGGAAAAATGTTGCACTGCAACGATTGAAAACAGCCGAACCGGGGCAATCTTCTTCCTCAACCAATTTTTAGTTTTTCATTCATCTTTGAGGAAGACCCATGTCCACCACCCGTCGCAATCAACGCCGTAACGCATTCGTTGCCGGTATTCTGACGCTGGCCGGTTTTGCCGTGCCGGCGGTCGCCGCCGAGCAGCAGCCGAGCAGCTATCAGGACAACGTCACGCCGATGTCGGCATCGCAGAATGCGATGCTGCGCCACGGCGAAGTCGCCGATGAAGCCACGGCTTCGCCTTCGCACCAGAGCGTGCCGGCCAGCCGTAGCCAGATCGAAGTACTCGGTCTCAACCGCGTCCATCACGCGCCTGTGCGGGTGGCCAGTCACTAGACGAGAAAGAGAAAGCCCGGCCAAGGCCGGGCTTTTTTAGTTGTATCGTTTTCGTGGTCATGAAAGCCCAGCATGCTTGAAGCGGCCGATCGATTGCGCGACATTGAATAGCCCCGAGCGGTTGGGGCGAACCGGCTCGCCGAGCGGCGATACGGCATCACAACAAACCGCGCTATCCAGTAGGAGGAGAGATGTCTAACCCGATTCATACGCTGGCTCGTGTCGGCCTGGGTGTTGTACTGATGGGCTGTGCCTTCGCTCTGCCGGCGTTGGCGGCAGAACAAAGCACGACGCAGGACACAACCATGCCGGCAACCGAACACCAGGCCGAGAGCATGCGCGGCGTACCGGACGGCGCCGCCGGTACACGCACCGGCGAACAGATGCCCCAGGCCGGTGGAATGCCGGCGACCAAGGCACAGAAGGAAGAGCTCAAGGAAAACGACCACATGTCGCATGACGGGGCCGGCAAGCACAGCACGCCGGATAGGGGCGAGGGTGCCACCCAAAGCGATATGTCTGAGGGCTCGACCGATTGATCAGCCGGTTATGATCGATGTATGGATGCCCGACTCCGGTCGGGCATTTTCGTATGTGGCACTATCCGCGGCGCCCGCGGCCGCATGTTTAACGGCGTTCGGCTTTGGCGCATGCGCCCGCTCGATATCTCGTCCTGCGGGCAACCGGCGCTTTCACGATCGACTCGCCCATCCGAAAAGGCTATGAGCGCAAGCGCCCAACGTCCTGCCACCATGCACGAGCGACCCAGCGCGTTGCCGCGTCGGCACGGTACGCGCCTGCGCCACTACTGGCGTAGCCATGGCTGGGCCTGTCACGACAATATCGATATCGATCTGCTGCGCTGGGGACTGATCGAAGAGGCCGCGGACAGCGCGCTGGCCAGCTGTTTTCGGCTTACCGATGCCGGGCGCGCGGCGCTGGGCGATACGGTGGTGCACAACCGTGGTGCGCGCAGCCGCCATGCGCAGGTGGTCGACGGGGTCGCCCGCCATCTGGCCGGGCTGGGGCGGCTGGTGTTCACCGAACTGTCGGTGCATACCGTGGATTCGACCACCGACAAGGCACGCTGGGCGCCGTGCAAGCCGGACGTTTTTTCGCTCACCCGCAGCCTGCGTCCGGATCATCTGGCCCCGCAGGTGCATGAAGTCAAGGTGAAGCGCAGCGATCTGCTCGGCGAGCTGCGCTCGGCCAAGATCGAGCGCTATCGCGAACTGGCTGCCGAGGTTTACTTCGTCATCGTCGAAGGCATTGCCACGCTCGAGGAAATACCCGCCGAATACGGCGTTATCCTCTGGCGTGCCGAGCACGGTTACACCATCGCACGGGCCGCACAGCGCCATGACTACCAGCTGGAAACCCGGCACTGGATGGCGATGGCCCGGGCGCGCCCCTTCAGCGTGGACGAGGATTCGCTGCAGCTGTCTTTCTGAGCGAAAACGCATGACAAACACCTTCCCCAAGGCCGGTCGCATCACGGCGAACGACGGGCCATGAGCAGGGCACGCGCATGGGCCGATCGGCTCCTCGATTCGCCTTATGGACTGCTCTGGCTCGGGCTGTTGTCGGCCGCCGAAACCACGCTGATGCCGGTGCCCATCGAGTTGATCATGGTGCCGTACATGCTCGCCCGGCCGCAGCGGCTGTGGTCGGTGGCTGCGGTGGCGCTGGCCGGGAATATCGTCGGCTCGCTGATCGGCTATGCGGTCGGCTTTTTCCTGTTCGATACGCTCGGCCAGACCCTGCTGACATGGCTTGATGCGCAACAGGCCTACGCGCAGTTCCAGCAGACTTTTTCCGACAACGGCTTTCTGGCGATTGTAAGCATTGGCATTACGCCGGTGCCGTTTCAGGTCGCACTGCTGGCGGCCGGCATCGCCGGCTATTCGCTGCCGCTGTTCGTGGCCGCGGTGGGCCTGGCGCGCGGCCTGCGCTATTTCGGGCTGGCGCTGCTCGTGTGGCTGCTCGGCGAGCGCGCGCTGCGGCTCTGGCAACGCCATGCCCTGGCCACCGGTACGGCCCTGCTTTTGGTGATCGCGGCGTGCCTTGTCGGCATGCATCTGCTCGGCGGCGAGTGAAGCCTGACCCCCGCATGGTTGGGGATAGCGCATGCGCAATATGTCGGGCGGCCGATATTACCGCGTGCCAGAAGCGTGTCGTCCGCGCGGCGTTTGTCGTACAGTGCGCACCATAGCTGTATTGCGTTCACGGAGACCCTGTTCATGCTGGCGCTGCCCGTCATTTCCTACAAACGTTTGCCCGGTGTTCTCATGCTCGTCGCGCTGCTGGTGTCGTTGACCGGCTGCGGCGTGAACAACATTCCGACCTACGATGAACAGGTCAAGGCAGCCTGGGCGCAGGTAGAAAACCAGTACCAGCGACGCGCGGATCTCGTGCCGAACCTCGTGGAAACGGTGAAGGGCTTCGCCCAGCAGGAACGGGAAACGCTGACTGCCGTTATCGAAGCCCGTTCGAAGGCCACGTCGATCCAGGTCGACGAAGACATCCTCAACAATCCGCAGAAGCTGCAGCAGTTCCAGCAGGCCCAGGGCGAGCTCAGCAGTGCCCTGAGCCGGTTGATGGCGGTGTCCGAGCGTTATCCCGATCTGAAATCGAACCAGAACTTCCTGGCCCTGCAGTCGCAGCTGGAGGGCACGGAAAACCGTATTGCCGTGGCCCGGCGCGATTTCATTCAAGCGGTGCAGCGCTACAACACCGAGCTGCGCACCTTCCCGGGCCGGATCTGGCATTCGCTGCTGTATAGCGACATGCAGCCGCATGCCAATTTCGAGGCCACGGCCGAAAACGCGGACCAGGCGCCCCAGGTTCAGTTCTGATGCGACGCCTGCCTGCTGTCGATACGCGCGCCCGGCTGCTGCTGGCGCTTGGCCTGTGGCTATGGGTCGCGGTGGCCTGGGCGGCGCCGTCGTTTCCCGAGCTGACCGGGCGGGTGGTCGACAACGCCGACATGATCGATGCCGCTGCCGAGCAGCAGCTCACCGACATGTTGGCGGCCCACGAACAGGCCAGCGGCGAGCAGCTCGTGGTGGTGACCCTGCCGGATCTCGGCGGCGAGACGATCGACGACTACGGCTATCAGCTCGGCCGCCACTGGGGCATTGGTCAGGCCGGTGAGGACAACGGCGCGCTGTTGCTGGTCGCGAAAGACGAACGCAAGATCCGTATCGATGCGGGCTACGGCCTGGAAGGCCGGCTCACCGATGCCCAGTCGTCGGTGATCATCAACAACATCATCACCCCGGCCTTTAAACAGGGCGATTTCAGCCAGGGCATCGTCGGCGGTGCCAAGGCCATCATCCAGGTGCTGGGCGGCGATCCGCTGGCCGAGCCGGAGCGCCGCTCGCGGGGCGAATCCGGCGAGCCGTCGCTGCTGCACAGCATCGGCTTCTTCGTATTGCTGGTGGTCATTATCGCCCTGTTCGGCAGCGGCGGCGGCGGTGGCCGCGGCGGAAAACGTCGGCGCGGCATGGGCATGCCGATCCTCATGGGCGGCGGCTTTGGTGGCGGCAGCAGCGGCGGTTTCGGCGGCGGTGGTTTTTCCGGGGGCGGCGGCAGCTTCGGCGGCGGCGGCGCCTCTGGCGGTTGGTAGCGAGCAATGACCTTACTTAGTGACGACGAACGCAGGCAGGTAGCCGACGCCATTACCGCAGTCGAGCGCAATACCGACGCGGAGCTTGTGACCGTGCTCGCCGAGCGCGCCGACGATTATGCCTATATCCCACTGCTGTGGGCCGGGCTGGCGGCGCTGATTTTGCCGGGGGCACTTTTGTTCTTCACCCTGGCCCTGGATGCGCGCCTGCTGTTGTTGCTGCAATGGGGCGTATTCGTGGCGCTGGCCTTGCTGTTTCGCCTGCCGGGCGTGACCACGCGCCTGATCCCGCGCCCGATCCGGTACTGGCGGGCCGCCAACCTGGCCCGGCGTCAGTTTCTCGAACAGAATCTGCACCATACGGCGGGCGCCACCGGCATGCTGATCTTTGTCTCGGAGGCCGAGCGCTATGTCGAGATCATCGTTGATCGCGGCATTTCCGAACAGGTGCCGGACGAGCAATGGCAGGCGATTGTCGAGGCCTTCACCGCGCGCGTGCGCATCGGCGAGACGCTGACCGGGTTTACGGAATGCATCGCTGCCTGCGGCGAAAAGCTGGCCCTTGCCGTGCCGGCCACCCACGAGCGCAACGAGTTGCCCAATCATCTCGTCGTGCTCGAGTAATACTCAGGATTACGCATACGAGCCGTTTACGGCCCGAGTTGGTAGACTAGACCGCTTTTCTGCGACTCGGGCAGGGGGCGAAATGAATAACGACAAGCCGTGTGTCGGCGTGATCATGGGCAGTACGTCGGATTGGGACACCATGAAGGCGGCCCACGAGGTACTTGACGAGTTCGGCGTGGCCCATGAATGCAAGGTGGTTTCGGCGCATCGCACGCCCGACGTCATGCGCGACTACGCGCACACGGCAGAACAGCGCGGCCTGGAAGTGATCATCGCGGGCGCGGGCGGGGCCGCCCATCTGCCCGGCATGGTCGCGGCACAGACGCTGTTGCCGGTACTCGGCGTGCCGGTGAAAAGCCGTGCTCTCAACGGCCTGGATTCGCTGTTGTCGATCGTGCAGATGCCGGGCGGCGTGCCGACCGCGACCTTTGCCATCGGCACCTCCGGCGCGCGCAACGCGGCGCTGTTTGCCGTGGCCATGCTTGCCAACAGCCGCCCCGAGCTGCGCAGCGCGCTCGCAGAATTTCGCCAGAAACAGGCCGACAAGGTCGAAAACGACGAGTTGCCGCTATGAGCCGACCAATTCTTCCGGGTGCCACGGTAGGTGTGCTGGGCAGTGGCCAGCTGGGCCGCATGTTCGCGCTGGCCGCGCGCCGCATGGGCTATCGCGTGCATACCTTTTCGCCCGGCGACGACACGCCCATGGGCCAGGTGGCCGATCGCGAAGCGGTGGGCGACTACGAGGATCTGGACGCAGTCGCCGAATTCGCCAGCCGGGTCGATGTGGTGACCTTCGAGTTCGAGAACGTGCCTTTTGATGCCGCGCGCACGGCCAGCGAACACGTGCCCGTGCGCCCGCGCGGCGAAGTGCTGCATACCGCCCAGCATCGCCAGCGCGAGAAGGATTTTCTGCACGGCGCCGGCTTTCCTACCGCGCCGTTCGAACACGTGCCCGATCGCGCAACGCTGGACGCGGCGCTCGAGCGGCTGGGCACGCCGGCCGTGCTCAAGACGGCCGGTTTTGGCTATGACGGCAAGGGCCAGGCGGTGATTCATGCCCCGGAAGAGGCCGAGGCCGCCTGGCAGAGCATCGGTGCGGGCGAAGCCGTGCTGGAAGGGTTCGTCGATTTCGAACGCGAGATTTCGGTGGTGGCGGCGCGCGGCTGCGACGGCGACTTCGCCCATTACGGGGTGACCGAGAACCGCCATCGCGATCATATCCTCGATGTCTCGATTCCCGACCCGGATATCGACCCGAAGATCACCGCCAACGCGATCGAGATCGCCCACGGCGTGCTCGAAGCCCTCGACGTCGTGGGCGTGCTGTGCGTGGAGTTCTTTCTAAAACACGACGGCGAACTGGTGGTCAACGAACTTGCGCCGCGGCCGCACAACTCCGGTCATTTCAGTTTCGATGCCTGTGTAACCAGCCAGTTCGAGCAGCAGCTACGCGCGGTCTGTGCGCTGCCGCTGGGCGATACCCGGCGCCTGCGTCCCTCGGCCATGGTCAATCTGTTGGGTGATCTGTGGGACCACGGCATGCCGGACTGGCGCGCCGCGCTGGCCGATCCCGCACTCAAGCTGCATCTCTACGGCAAGTCCGAAGCACGGCCGGGGCGCAAGATGGGGCATATGACCGCCTTCGGCGACGACGGCGAAGACGCGGCCCGGCGCGTCATTGCCGCGCGCGACGCGCTGCTGGCCTCGCGCTAGGGGCGGGACGAATGGCCCAACCGCCCGGCGCGCTGCAACAGGCCGCCGATTAGCGGTATTTGTCGTTGAGCGCCCATAGCCGGGCGACGGTTTCCAGATCGGGGATACCGTCGTAGCGGTCGGGGCGAAAATGCATTTGAAACGACACCACGACCGAATGGGTGCGCTGATCGAGCACGCCGGTGGGGTCGATATCGTAGCCGTAGCGGGCCAGCGCCGACTGAATCGTGGCCATGTCGGGCATGGCATAGCGAAACCGTTCGCGATAGGCGTTGACCGTGGCCGCATCCGGCCAGGCACCGATACCGTGACGATAGAGTTGTTCCCAGGGAAAGGCCGGGCCGGGGTCGATCTTGCGCCCCGGCGAAATATCGGCATGGGCGACGACGTTTTCCGGCGCGATGTCGTAGCGGGCGATGATATCGCGGGCCAGCCGGCTCACGGCATCGATCTGGTCGCCGTCGAATCCGCGCCAGACCTTGCCACTGGGGGTATCGACCGGACCGGGATTGACGATCTCGATACCGATCGAGCTGTCGTTGAGATGGCGACGCCCGCCCCAGGCGCTGGTGCCGGCATGCCAGGCGCGCGCTGTTTCGTCGACCAGCTGATAGACCACCGGATCGCCGCCGCGCCGGGGCGGGTGGTCGCCGACCACGTAATGCGAACTCACCGAGGGCCCGGTCAGCACCTGAAGCGCCCGGGTCTCGTCGCCACCGGTATAGTGCATGACCAGAAAGCGCACGCGCTGGTTGTAGGCCTGTGCCGGCTGCGCCTGGTCGGCCCAGTAACCGTTACGCTGCTTGAGCGTGGCGGGGGTACAGCCGGCAATCGCGACCGCCAGGCCGAACAACAGCAGCAGCCGGCCCGAGGCGCGCCCGGGCCGGCAGGAATCGAGTACGGGAGCTATCATTCGTCTTCTTCGCCCTCGGCAAAGCGATCCTTGATATAGGTCACTTCGGTCTTGCCATGCGGTTTCGGGCGGCCGTCGTCGCCCATGCTCACGAACACGATTTCGTCGATACGCAGGATGCTGCGGCGGGTGATCTTGTTGCGCACTTCGCAGCGCATGGTTAGCGACGTGGTACCAAAACGGGTGGCCGCGATGCCCAGTTCGATGATGTCGCCCTGGCGTGCGCTGGACACGAAATTGATTTCGGACATGTACTTGGTGACGATATGGTGATGATCGAGCTGAATGATCGCGTAGATCGCGGCTTCTTCATCGATCCAGCGCAGCAGGCTGCCGCCGAACAGGGTGCCGTTGGGATTGAGGTCTTCGGGCTTGATCCATTTGCGCGTATGGAAATTCATGTCTTGCCGGCCGGTGCGTTGAAAAGCGCAGGCTAACCGATGCATCAGTTCGCGGCTATCCATGGTTCGCGTGGTTACCGTCGAATCGAGGAGCAACATTGACCGTAAACGCTCACACCGAGGCCGTGCTGGCCGACGTGCAAACACGCGATCGACACCGGCTCACCCGGGGCTGGCATCAGGCGCGCGATGCCGAGGCCAGAGCGCGTATGGCAGAGCGGATCGAAACGAGCGCGGCCGTGACCCATGCACGCACGCAGGCCCGTGGCGAGGTGGAACTGGCCGAGGGGCTGCCGGTGACCGCCCGCGCCGACGAAATACGCGCCGCGCTCGAACGGCATCAGGTCGTGGTGGTCTGCGGTGAAACCGGCTCCGGCAAGACCACGCAGCTGCCCAAGATTCTCATGCAGGCCGGTTTTGGCGCCCGTGGTCTGATCGGCCATACCCAGCCGCGGCGGCTGGCCGCACGCAGCGTGGGCCAGCGTATCGCCGAAGAGTTGGCCACGCCGTTTGGCGAGCTGGTCGGGTTTCAGACCCGCTTCGAGAAGAAACTCTCGGAGGCCACCCAGATCAAGCTGATGACGGACGGCATTCTGCTGGCCGAGACTGCGCGTGATCGCTTTCTCAACGCCTACGAGGCCATCGTCATCGACGAGGCCCACGAGCGCACGCTCAACGTCGATTTTCTGCTCGGCTATCTCAAGCAGCTGCTGCCAAAACGGCCCGATCTGAAGGTGGTGGTGACCTCGGCCACGATCGACCCGGACCGGTTTGCCCGTTTCTTCGACGACGCGCCGGTGATCAACGTGGAAGGGCGTGGCTATCCGGTCACCGTGCGCTATCGCCCGCCCGAGGAAAACGACGACGATCTGCCCCAGGCGGTAGAGGCCGGCATACGCGAGTTGTGGCGGCCAGGCGAGGGGACCGGCGCGGGCGATATTCTGGTCTTCCTGCCCGGCGAGCGCGATATCCGCGACTGCGAGCGCCATCTGTCCAAGGCCTTCGCAGGCGACAAGTTCAACGCCGAAATCGTGCCGCTCTATGCGCGGCTGACGCGCAGCGCCCAGAACCGTATCTTCTCGGCGAGCAACGGCCGCCGGGTGGTGTTGTCGACCAACGTCGCCGAAACCTCGTTGACCGTGCCCGGTATTCGCTACGTGATCGACAGCGGACTGGCACGTATCAGCCGTTATTCCACCTCGGCCAAGGTACAACGCCTGCCTATCGAGCCGGTGTCCCAGGCCAGCTGCAACCAGCGCGCCGGGCGCTGTGGTCGTGTCGCGCCGGGTATCTGTATCCGCCTGTTCGACGAAGACGATTACGCAAACCGGCCCGCCTTCACCGACCCGGAAATCCGGCGTACCAATCTGGCCAGCGTGCTGCTGACCATGGCCGACCTCAAGCTCGGCGAGATTGAGGACTTTCCCTTCATCGACCCGCCCGAGCGGCGCTATATCAACGACGGGCGCAACCTGCTCACCCAGCTCCAGGCGATGGACAACAAGCGCATCACCGCCCTCGGGCGCCAACTCGCGCGCCTGCCGCTGGATCCACGTATCGGGCGTATGCTCATCGCCGGCCAGGCCATGGGCGTGGCCACCGCCATGCGCATGCTGGCGGCCGGGCTGACCATTCAGGACCCGCGTGAACGCCCGCCGGCCATGCGCGAGGCCGCCGACCAGGCCCAGCGGGAATTCGCGGACGTACGCTCGGACTTCGTCAGCCTGTTGAAGCTCTGGGACGCGTTTGCCCAGGCACGGCGCGAACACAGCGGCAATCAGCTGCGAAAGTGGTGTCGCGAGCGCTTCATCAACTTCATGCGCATGCGCGAATGGGAGGATCTGGCTCGCCAGCTGCGGCGTATCGGTGCCGATCTGGGCATCAGCAACGACCCGGCCCAGGGCCGCCTCGCGGAGGTGGATTTCGTCGGGCTGCACCAGGCGCTGCTACCGGGGCTGCTCGATCACGTCGGCCAGCTCGAGGAAAAAGGCGAGTACCAGGGCACGCGCGGACGCAAGTTCCGGATATTTCCGGGCTCGGGGCTGGCCAAGAAGAACCCGAAATGGATGGTGGCCGGCGAGCTCATCGAAACCAGTCGTCTGTTCGCGCATACCGTGGCCGGCGTCGATCCGAAATGGATCGAAAAGGCCGCAGACCATCTCGTGACGCGGGAACACTACGAGCCGCACTGGGAAAAACGCCGCGGCCAGGTGGCTGCCCGCGAGCGGGTGAAGCTGTTCGGGCTCACGCTCGCCGACGGGCGCAAGGTGGATTTCGGCCGCATGGACCCGGTCGTGGCCCGCGAGATCTTCATCCGCGATGGCCTGGTGGCCTTTGCCGTGGTCGATTCGCGCGGCCGGGTGCCGGAGTTTCTGCAATACAACCAGCTCATCGTCGAGGATATCGCGGCCCAGGAAGCCCGTTTTAGACGGCGCGATCTGCTCGTTGACGAAACCACCCAGGCGCGCTTCTACGACGAACGCCTGCCCGCCGACGTGCGCGACCAGAAAACGCTGCAGAAATGGCTCAAGCAGAACGACGACAGCGTGCTGCGCTTCGATGAGGACCAGCTGCTGCGCCATGCCGGGGTCGACCTGCCGGCCGATGCCTATCCCGAAAGCATGCGCCTGGGCGATCTGCCGGTGGCCCTCGACTATGCCTTCGAGCCGGGGACCGAAAAAGACGGCGTGACCGCGCGCGTGCCGCTGGCCGCGCTCAAGCAGATGCCGCCCGAGCGTGCGGAGTGGCTTGTACCGGGTCTGCTGGAAGAGAAATACCGCGAATACCTCAAGGCCTTGCCCAAACGCCTGCGTCGGGCGGTGGTGCCGGTGCCGGACTTCGCCCGCGCCGCCGCCGAGCGCGCCGAGTTCGGCCAGGGCGATCCGCTGGATGCGCTGCGTGAGGCCATTCATGCGATGACCGGGCTGCACATCCCGGCCGACGCCTGGGACGACTTCACCCCGAGTCCGCATCTCAAGCTGCGCTTCGAGATCGTCGACGACGACGGCGAGGTCGTGGCCACCGGTCGCGATCTGGAAAAACTCAGCCGTGACTTGGGCGATCGCGCCCGCGCCGCGGTGGCCCAGGCCAGCGATGACGCACTGCGTGAAACCGGCCTGACCGCCTGGCCCGAACAGGATCTGGCCGACAGCGTCGAACTCAAACACGCCGGCGTGCGCGTACAGGCCATGCCGACGCTGGTTGATCGCGGTGATTCGGTGGACCTCGAACTGCTCGACGACCCCCAGGCCGCGGCCGTCCAGCATCGCCACGGTGTGATTCGGCTCGCGCGTTTGGCCGTGGCCAAGCAGTGCCGGCTGATCAAGCGCGACCTACCCCAGTTCAAGAGCTTTGCGGTCATGCGCTTCGTCGACGCGCCGACGAGCGCGCTGGCCGATCGCGAACGCCAGCGCGTGCTCGCCCTCGATAGCGAACCGCTGCTGCTGGCCGACCTGGTGAACGCGCTGATCGATACGCATATCGATACGCCGGTTCGCGACGCGGAGACGTTCGAGGCCTGTGTCGCCACGCTGCGCGCGAACCTGATGGCCGATGCGGTGACGCTGTGGGACGATCTCAAACCGGCGCTGACCCGCCTGGCGGCCGTCAACAAACGGCTGTCCAAGAATATCGGCCTCGACTGGATGGCCGCTATCGACGACATCCGCGACCAGCTCGCGCACCTGGTCTATGCCGGTTTTATCGGCGAGCACGGCTATTCGCATAGCCTGGCGCGCAATCTGGATCGCTACCTAGCCGCCATCGAACAACGCCTGGACAAGCTCGCCCGAGACGGCGCGGCGGCGGACAAGCAGCGCATGCGCGAAATCCTGCCGTACTGGCAGGCCTACAAGCAGCGTGCGGAACGCGCGCGCGCCAAGTCGCAGGACGTCCAGCCGCTGCGCGACTTGCGCTGGATGATCGAAGAGTACCGGGTACAGGTGTTCGCCCAGCCCCTGGGCACGGCCATGAAGGTGTCGGCCAAACGCTTGGACGCGGCGCTGGCCGAATTGCGCTAGCGGGTTTACCACCAGGCGGCGCGGCCGAGCAGCTGGTAGGCGAACAGCTTCATCGCTTCGCTGCGTCGGCGCTGGGCGGTCAGCGGCACCGGTGCGGGCGCGGAGCAGATCTCGGGCTGGCGACATTGGGCACGGGCGGTAAGATAGGCACGGTAGCTGTGATGCTGGTCGGTGACGATTACCAGTCGCGCGGCCTCGCGCACGCCCGGCAGCGCGCAGCTGTTGGCCAGGTTTTCATAGGTCGAGCGCGCCGCGCGTTCCACGATCACATCCTTCTGTGCCACGCCCAGGCGCACCGCCTCCCGGGCGAGCCGTACCGCCGAGTCGCCGCCGTGGCCGGCGCCGGAGAACACGATCCGGTCGACCTGCTTGGCCTCGTAGAGGCCGACCGCGCGTTTGGTGCGGCGATAGTCGGGCCCGCCGCTGAGCACGATCGCGGTCGTGTCCCCGTGTTGGGTCGCGGCACAGGGGGCCGGCACCGTGCCGATCCAGACATAGTCCAGCGTCGCCCGGGCGACGAGTGTTAGCAGCAGCGCCGCGATCAGGGTCAGGCCGATTTGTCCGGCACGGGGAATGGCGATAGCGGGTCCTCCTGTTCAAATATCGCCACGCTTGCGGCTCGATTGGCGCCGAACGTGTAGGTATGCCACGGCTGTCGTATTGTCTAGTAAAGTATGGGTAAATACATACTTCGGGCCACTCGTTATGTCTTCACGTCTTGCTCTGCCGTTGCGCGCTGTCCTGCTGATGGTTGCGATGCTTTGTGTATCCACCGCTGCCTTTGCCCAGGATGGCGGCAAGGTCGAAAGCTTCCAGGATTGGGAGGTGCGCTGTCCGGAGCAGGGCGACGGGGCCTGTGAGATGACCCAGCTGGTCAACAGCCCGGATAACGGCAAGCCGATCCTGCGCGTAGTCATGGGTTATCCGCCGGAAGTCGATAGCGCGGCCATGGTATTCATCCTGCCGCTGGGTACGCGGCTGGCGCCGGGCGTGCAGTTCCAGGTCGATGGCGATCAGCCGCGCCGGTTTCCCTTTCAGATCTGCCTGGAACAGGGCTGTCGTGCCGATTTTCCGGTGGACGATGCGCTGCGCAACAAGCTGCGTAGCGGTAGCCGGGCCACGGTCAGCCTGATCGGCCCGCGTGGCGATCGCATCGATCTGAAGGTGTCGCTGCAGGGCTTTACCAACGCGGACAACCGTATTCGCAAGTAGCGCGCGCCGGCGCACGCGATGTATGCGCCATCGGCCGGGCACGTCGCCGGGCCGACGGTGAGCAGGGCTGGCAGGAAAAAACAACAAAGGTAACGATATGGCCGAGGCACCCAAACCCAGCCCCGAGTTGCGAACGGAATATTCCTACGAGGATTTCGGCCGCGATTTCTTCGAACACGCGGTCACCGTCGAACGGGTCGAACAGGCGTTGGCCAATCTCACCGGCAATGCCGTGGACTTCGGCCCGCGCCAGGTCGGGCCGGCAGGGTTGGCGACCATCCAGGCCGAGGGCAGTATCCGCGAGCCGTCGGTTCTGCGCCGCGAGGGCGAGTTGATCGAGTTCGACCTGACGATTCCAATCGACCTCGACCTGACCGTGCGCCTGGCCGCCCACGACCATCGCTTCGAAACCCGGCTGCGCGCGCAGCTGAAGCTCACGGCGCGGGCGAAGCAGCCGCTGCATATCTTCATCGACATACCGGCGCCGACCGAGAACGATATCGATGTGGAGGTGAATGCCCAGGGGCTGCGGGCTTCGGTACTCGACGTGGTGGCCGATATCGAAGGCGAGCTCAAGCGCCATGTCGCGAAGTACGTCGGCAAACAGATCGAGAAACCCGAGATTCGGCGCATGCGCGATATCGACGTACGGCGACGCCTGGAAAACGACGCGCCGGACCAGTCGACCGAGGGCGGGTAAGCCGCGAATATCCGGATCATTGCCCCGGAGGGTGGGCCGCCCGGTCGAAACGCCCGACCACGGCAGCCAGGTCCTCGATGAGCTGGGTGAGCTCGTCGGCAAAGGCCTGTTGTTCTGCCTGAATGGCCGGCAGTGCGTCCGCCACCGGGTTGTCGCGCCGGAGGCGGCCCGATACCGAGTCGAGCGCGCGCTGTATGCCCTTCGGATGACGATAGCCCGCCAGAACGCTCCCTAGCCCGCGCAGGCGCATCCGGCTGAAGGGCGCGTTGGAGGGCCACTCAGCCATGACGCGCTGCTGTGCCCGGCGGGCAAAGCTCTCGAGCGAGTCGGGATGGAAATCGCCCCAGTGCCGCGCCAGGGCGTAGTCGAGGCCGATATCAACGAGAATACCTGCATAACGCCGCTGCGGTGGGTGGAAGCGATTACGCAGGCGTCGGTGCCCGTCGTGGGCGTCGCTGTGGCCGTCGATCGCGCGGTGCAGGCGAATGCCATGGCGTACGCGGGGCAGGAAACGATCGTCCAGGCGACCCTTGATCTCGTCGCCGAGAATCTGGCCGGCGAACGACGTATCGCTGCGTTCTGCAAGCAGTAGGTGGGCCAGCAGGTTCATGACCAATATCCGTTTCGCATGGACCACAGCATAAGCCCCCTAAGCGTTCCGGTTTCAAGCGCCTGCTTGTCGGGGGTGGTTTTATGCCAAAGTAGCGGGCTCAAGGCCGAAACAACAACAGGATGTGCGCCATGACGCAGGCAGAAACAGCCGTGGATCCCGATGGTTTGTTGGAATATTCGGTGGTCTATACCGACCGCGCGCTCAATCATATGTCGGCGCGCTTCAAGCATGTGCTGACCGAGGTTTCGGGCGTGCTCAAGCAGGTCTACAACGCCCACTCGGCGGTGGTCGTGCCGGGTAGCGGCACCTTTGGCATGGAAGCCGTGGCCCGCCAGTTCGCCGGCGATGCGCATTGCCTGGTCATCCGCAACGGCTGGTTCAGCTATCGCTGGACACAGATCATGGACATGGGCGACATCCCGGCTTCGACCACCGTGCTGTGTGCACGGCGACAGCACGAAGGGGCCCAGGCACCGTTTGTGCCGGCACCTATCGCCGAGGTGGTAGAACGCATCGAGACAGAGCGTCCGGCGGTGGTGTTCGCACCCCATGTGGAGACGTCGGCCGGCATGCTGCTGCCCGACGACTATCTAAGCGCGGTGGCCGCGGCGGTACATGCCGTCGACGGTCTGTTCGTGCTCGACTGTATTGCATCGGGCACGCACTGGGTGGATATGCAGGCCTGCGGTATCGATGTGCTCATCAGCGCGCCGCAAAAAGGCTGGAGTGCCTCGCCGTGCTGCGCGATGGTGATGCTCAGCGAACGCGCGCGCCAGCGTATCGAGGCCACCACGAGCAGCAGCTATGCCTGCGACCTGCGCAAGTGGCTGCAGATCATGGAAACCTACGAAGACGGGGGCCATGCCTATCATGCCACCATGCCCACCGACGGTTTGACCCGGCTGCTGGCGATGATGGGCGAAACCCGTACGCTGGGTTTCGAGCACGCCCGTGAACGCCAGCTCGAGCTGGGCGGCAAGATACGCGAAGCACTCGAAGCCCGTGGTTTCGCCAGTGTGGCCGCACCCGGCTTCCAGGCTTCGGGTGTGGTGGTCAGCTATACGCAAGACGCAGATATCCAATCCGGCAAGCGCTTCGTCGAAGCCGGCGTACAAATCGCTGCGGGCGTGCCGCTGATGTGCGGCGAGGGCGACGATTTCCGGTCGTTTCGTGTCGGCCTGTTCGGTCTGGACAAGCTCTACGACGTAAACGCCTGTGCCGGGCGTTTCGTGGCCGCGCTCGATCAGCTGGGCTGACGCGCCACCGCGGCGAAAGCCGCAAATGGGCATGAACGCGTGATCGAGGCCCCGGGCGTTTTACTATCGCCCGGGGCCGGGCGATACCGGGCTATCCGTCGACCACGTCGTCGAGGAACGTCACCTTGCCGGTTTCGATCGCGTATTCGGCGCCGACGATCTTGAGCTGACCTTGTGTTAGCAGCTGCTCCAGGATGTCCGAACCGTGCCGCAGGCGTTTGACCGAGCGGGCAACGTTGGCGCGTACGGCCGCGTGGATGAGCGCATGGCGATCTCCGGCGAGATCCCCCTTGAGCAGTTTTTCCACGGACGGGCGCACGCGATCCACGATCGAACGCAGGTTGCGCGACTGGTTTTCGTTCGGCTGCTGGAGTTCGTCGAGCGTGGCCGTGACCGCACCGCATTGCGTGTGCCCGAGCACAACGACCAGCGGGGTGCCGAACTGCGCGGCCGCGAATTCGATGCTACCAATCTGGGACGGCGCAACGACGTTACCCGCCACGCGAATCACGAACAGATCGCCCAGGCCCTGGTTGAACACGATTTCCGCAGGCACGCGTGCATCGGAACACCCCAGGATTATCGCGAGCGGTTTTTGTTCGGCAACCAGTTCAGCCGGGCGGGCATGCTTGCTCAAGGTTTCGGCAGTCTCGATGTTATCGACGAACTGGCGGTTACCGAGCTTCAAACGTTCCAGTGCTTCATCAGCGGTAATCATGGGTTCGCGTCGTCCTTTGTAGTCGATGGCGCGGGCTAGAGCTGCCAAAGTTACACGATGCGTAAGAGCGTGGCACGAATGTTATCAGTGCGCGAAGGCAACAACACCGACACAGCGCAGGATGCGCGATGCGCATACCTTCAATCGCCAGGGGTCACGGGCGCTACAACAGGCAGGTGTCGGAAAACGCGGGGTTTTCGCCGGGTCGCGCCGCGCGCCCTTTGATACTGCGGTGCGCATTGCGGATATGCTCCGGCTTGGGGGAGGCTCGGCGCCCGGCCTGGGTCATCGACATAGCCTGGTTTTCGATTTATAACGAGAACGCTGAAGCGGTCCGGATGCGTCGTAAAAAAATCAGTGCGAGGGATAAGGTGCGGCGTCTTGCGTAAAGCCTGGCAGGCGCGGCGCGGGCGATCCCTCCACGACAAGACATGAGAGACGGGGTCTAAATGGGGGTGGTTTTCGCGGTTGCGGCGTGCGGGTACATTCGGCTGCCGCAGCACCGCCAATGAAAAACCTTTTTCTCAAACGCGATCGGCCCGCAGAGGTACGCCCCTACCAGCGCACCGTATTCACCGCGCTGCTGTGGTTTACCTGCTCGGCCGTGCTCGGCTATGCCGGCCTTCATTTCTACCTCGGCTACCGCTGGCTTGCGGTGGCCGAACTGTGCCTGGTCGCGTACGCCGCGCTCCTGCTTTATGTGGTGCATGAAACAGAGCGGGCACCCGTCACCAACGTTCTGTTCGTGGTCCCGTTCTTTATCGTCATGATGCTGTCGTTATGGACAGGGGCAACCGGCGTTACCGTGTTCATATGGGTCTTTCTCGTGCCTTTGCTGTCGCATCTTCTGTTGGGACGATGGCAGGGGTTGTGGGTAGCACTACTGTTCATAGGCTGTGCGGGCGCGATCTTTGTGTACAAGCACGGTATCTGGGGCGGCTGGATCGGGTATCTGAGTGTCGTCAACGTGGTGCTTTGCACGGGCTCCATTCTCGGCTTTTCGTATATCTACGAAGCCAGCCGGGAAAAGACCGAGCACGAACTGCGTGCGCTCGCGCTTGCCGACCCGCTGACGGGGCTCGCCAACCGGTCGCGTTTTCGCGAAGTCTTCGCGCGCGAACGCCAGCGCTATCTGCGCCAGAAAATTCCGCTCGCGATGCTGGTCGTCGATCTCGATCATTTCAAACGCGTGAACGACGACTATGGTCACGATGCCGGCGACATGGCGCTGTGCTTCGTTGCTGAACTGCTGGCCTCGCGCATTCGCCAGACCGACGTCGCCGGCCGGCTGGGCGGCGAGGAGTTCGGGATTCTCTTGTCCGATGTGGATCTGGAACATGCGCGCCGGATCGCCGTCGACCTGCGCGATCTCGTTCGCGACCGGCCGTTCCGCTACCGCGGTAAGGATATTCCGATGTCGGTAAGCATCGGTATCGCCGAACTGGGGCGCGACGGCATGGATTTCAGAACGCTTTTCTCCAAAGCCGATCGTCGTCTGTACCAGGCCAAGGCCGAAGGGCGTAATCGCGTTGTCGGTTGATGTCGATACTTCGCACGGCCCCCATGACGCTTCGGCCTGTTCGTAACCGTCCGGCTGATAACAGGCATACGTGAAACCAGGCACGCCGCGTCCAACGCCTGCGAAGTCATGGAAAATGAAAGACGGGCAGCTGCCTAAGAAGATACGTGCCGACGGCTACGACGCCCTGACCCTTTAACGACGAGATGAGGCCTGCCGGGGTTTTCCAGTCGATGCCCGGCGCTGGTCGTGCCTGGCCCGGCGCCGTCACGGACACCAGACAGGCCAGGGTCGTGCGTACGGATGGATATATCCTGTATGGCGCATCGTCACTCGGTACAGAGCGCGGCGCGATGCCTTGCGCGGTGGCGTTCGGGGAGTGTTGGCATGGGGATTGCTCGTGGTATCTTGCCAAGTAAGCACGCCCGATCTTGAACATCGTCGCGGGCGACGTCATGTCCAGGCCAAAAGCCAACCGACAGGTCTAGAACATCAACGCGATAGCGGGAGAGATCGGCGCACGGCGCCGGCGCCGAAGGAGCAACCGCCCCGGAAACTCTCAGGCACCAAGGACCGTTATCGCGGCCATATCCGAAGAGTCGCGCGGCCGCTGGGCCGGCGTGCACCGAAGGAGCAAGCACACGGTGACAATGCCGTGGGTGAATCTCTCAGGTCCAAGTGACGGAAGGGGCGGCACCTGCACGAGTGCAGGGCATCCACGCACGACACCACCGGATAAAGGCATATGAACCATATAGCAATCATCGGCGGCGGAATCACCGGGGTCACCACGGCCTACGCTCTGGTCCGCCGCGGCTATACCGTGACCCTTTTCGACCGCAATCGCTATGCGGCGATGGAAACCTCGTTCGCCAACGGCGGCCAGCTGTCGGCCTCGAACGCCGAGGTCTGGAATCACTGGCCAATGGTCTTCAAGGGCATGAAATGGATGTTTCGCAGCGACGCACCCTTGTTGGTCAACCCGAAACCTTCCTGGCACAAGCTCTCATGGTTTCTGGAATTCATTGGCGCCATTCCACAGTACGGGCGCAATACCACCGAAACCGCACGAATGGCGATCGAGGCGCGTGAGTTTCTATTCTCCTGGGCGGAGCGTGAAAACATCGATTTCGACGTCAAGCGAAAAGGCATCCTGCATATCTATCGTAATCGGGCCGGCTATCGGCACGCCGAGAAAGTCTCGAAGCTGCTGGCGGCAGGCGGGCTCGAGCGGCAGCCGGTCACACCCGACGAGATGCGTGCAATCGAGCCCGCGCTGGCCGGCGAGTATTACGGCGGCTTCTTCACGGAAAGCGATTCCAGCGGCGATATTCACAAGTTCACCCAGGGGCTGGCCCGGGCCGCGCAGGCGCAGGGCGTGCAGTTTCGTTACAACAACACCGTAGAAAGCCTCAAGACCGACGGTCGCAGGGTGACGATAGCGGCCTGTGACAACGACACGCCCGAAGACCGGGTGACGCTCGATTTCGACGGGGTGGTGGTCTGTGCCGGCACCGGCAGCCGCGAGATCGCCTCGCAGCTGGGCGACCGGGTCAACGTTTATCCGGTGAAGGGTTATTCGATTACCGTGAATCTGGAAGACGAGGCATCGAAACAGGGCGCGCCCGAGGTGAGCCTGCTCGATGACGAAACCAAGCTCGTTTGTGCGCGTCTGGGCGACGACCGCTTTCGTGTGGCCGGCACCGCCGAGTTCAACGGATTCAACCGCGATATTCGCGCCGACCGTATTGCGCCACTGGTCGAGTGGGTGAAACAGTGCTTTCCCGACGTCAAGACCCGTCAGGTGGTGCCCTGGGCCGGGCTACGCCCGATGATGCCGAACATGATGCCGCGGGTCGGGGCCGGGCGCGCACCGAACGTGTTCTACAACACCGGGCACGGCCACCTGGGCTGGACGCTGTCAGCGCTCACCGCCGATTCGATTGCGGCGATCGTCGATGACGCGGCAACCGAAAAACAGGGACCGACGACGGTGAATAACGGGTAGAATAGTTGCCCGCGCCGTTCTGGCGCAGTGTTTCTTCGGGCGCGCGTCCGCGCCCGTGCCTTCAGGCTATGCATGTCCGTCCCTACCGAAAATGAATCCCCGCAGATCGCCTTCAGCGATCTGGCTTTATCCGATGCCGTGATGGCAGCGCTGGCCGATGTCGGCTACGAAACGCCGTCGCCGATCCAGGCCGCGACCATTCCGCCCTTGCTCGAAGGCAAGGACGTGCTGGGCCAGGCCCAGACGGGTACCGGCAAGACCGCGGCCTTTGCGCTGCCCATTCTTTCCGGCCTGCCGGAACGTGGCAAAGGTGGCAAGGGACCACAGGCGCTGGTGCTTACACCCACGCGCGAACTCACGATCCAGGTCGCGGAAGCGTTTCAGCGTTATGCCGCGCATATGCCGGGCTTTCACGTGTTGCCTATCTACGGCGGACAGGGCTATGGCCCGCAGCTTGCAGCGCTCAAGCGCGGCGTGAACGTGGTCGTGGGCACGCCGGGCCGGGTGATGGATCATCTCAAGCGCGGCACGCTCAAGCTCGACGGGCTCGACTGGATGGTGCTCGACGAAGCCGACGAGATGCTGCGCATGGGCTTCATCGAAGACGTGGAATGGATCTTCGAGCACACGCCGGCGCAACGTCAGGTCGCACTGTTTTCGGCCACCATGCCGAGCGCGATCCGCCGTATCGCCAAGACCCACCTGCGCGAGCCGCAGGAAATCACCATCCAGACGAAGACCACCACGGCGGTCAATATCCGCCAGCGCTACTGGATCGTCGGCGGCGGCACGAGCAAGCTCGATGCGCTCACGCGGTTGCTCGAAGCCGAGCCTTTCGATGCGATGATCGTGTTCGCACGCACCAAGAAATCGACCGACGAACTCGCCGAGCGCCTGTCGGCGCGTGGCTATGCCTGTGCCGCGCTCAACGGCGATATTGCCCAGAATCAGCGCGAGCGTACGGTAGCCAAGCTCAAGAACGGGCAGCTCGACATCATTGTTGCCACCGACGTGGCCGCGCGCGGGCTCGACGTGGAACGCATCAGCCACGTGATCAATTTCGATATCCCCCACGATACCGAGGCCTATGTGCATCGTATCGGACGCACCGGGCGGGCCGGTCGCGAGGGCGATGCGATCCTGTTCGTGACCATGCGCGAAAAGCATCTGTTCAAGGCGATCGAACGTGCCACCCGTCAGGCCATCGAGCCGATGGATCTGCCGAGCATCGCCGAGGTCAACGAGCAGCGCGTAGCCCGTTTCAAGCAGCGCATTTCGGTCACGCTGGCCGAAGGCAAGCTCAAGCCGTTTCGCGAACTGCTCGAAGAGTATCGCGCCGAACACAACGTCGAGCCCGAAGAACTGGCCGCAGCGCTTGCCTACTTGGCCCAGGGCGACGAGCCGCTGATGCTGGCGCCGAGCAGCAAGGCCGATCGCGGTGCAGGCCCGCGCGACATGGGCGCACAAACGCCCAAGAGCTCGAACAAGGGTGCCGCCCGCCAGCAGTCCTTCGGCGAGGGTGATCTGGAAACGTTCCGTATCGAGGTCGGCCGTAGCCATGGCGTAGAGCCGCGCAATATCGTGGGCGCGATCGCCAACGAGGCGGGCGTCGACAGCGCGCATATCGGCCGGATCGATATCCGCGACGATTTCAGTCTCGTCGATTTGCCCAAGGGCATGCCCGAAGATATCTTCGCCCATCTCAAGACTGTTTGGGTGGCCGGTCGTCAGCTAGCGATCAGTCGTGAGCACGGCGCGCCGCCGCCACCGCCCGCCGGGCGACGTAAACCAAAGCCCAAACCCGGGCCGAAGAAGCCGGGCAAGGCCAAAGCAAAGGCAGGCAAGGCCAAACCCGGCAAGCGTCGGGCCAAGCCGAAAAGCGACTGAGGCGCCCGCCCGCTTGAAACGTTCGACATAGGCCGCAGGGTGGTTCGCAGTTGCGGCCACCCGAGGGCACACACCATGAACTCGACGACCCCCACCCATATCGATATCGGCGGCATCGCGCTGCCCCGAGAGGAGCTGGCACAGGTTCTGCCCGATATCGAACGCTTCGAACAGCATTTGCCCGATGCGCTCGCGGTCGACCGTGATATGAAAGCCAGTGGTGGTGCCGTACCGGATTACGTGCGCCAGTGGCCGCAGGCACGTATCGATGCCGTGGTCCGTACGCTCAAGGAAGTCGGCAGCCTGCGCGAGCAGGCCAGCGAGCAGATGCAAAGCGCCGGCGCCGGTCGTAGCCGCCACTGACGACAGACGGTCGCCGTCCCGCAGTCATCGCGCGATTACGGTGCGGTGATTAAAGGCGATGTTCGCTTGAGGGAGCTCTGCATAACCTCTCGCGTATCGCGTTCGAGGCCGAACCGCTGAGCGGCCGGTGCTTTGCGCGCGATTGGACAGGCAAGTTAGCGCGTGGCGTGCTCAAGCCAATAGCCAAGTTGCACGGTCGCGAACGCTGACGCCGATCAATCGCGCGCACAGCGCACGGCGCGACCGTGACGGGTCGTGCAGAGTTTCCCTCGCACCTGGAACGCATCTTGCTGTGCATGGGCCATGGCCTGTGTCATATTCAGATTGAGCGCCCGCGCCCCGTACGGGCTGATACCTGCTGTGCGCAGTCGGCAACCGCATGACGTCGCTTACGCGACGACGGAGGTGCAAGCGAGATGAGTGGCCGCTATCGCTATACTCTGGGCGAACGAAGCTATCGCTTCGAGAGCCTGGCCGAGCTCATGGCCAAGGCCACGCCGGCGCGATCGGGGGATCGTCTGGCGGGCGTCATCGCCGAATCGGCCGAACAACGCGTCGTCGCCCAGATGGCGTTGGCCGACCTGCCCTTGGCGACCTTCCTCGAAGACCTGTTGGTACCCTACGAGGAAGATGAAATCACCCGCCTGATTGTCGATCGCCACGATCGCCAGGCGTTCGAAACGATTTCGAGCTTCACCGTCGGCGATTTTCGTAACTGGCTGCTCAGCGACGATGCCACGCCCGAAGTGCTCGAAGCCTTACGGCCCGGTATCACCCCGGAGATGGCGGCGGCCGTGTGCAAGATCATGCGCAATCAGGACTTGATCCTGGTGGCGCGCAAGTGCCGGGTGCGCAGTGCGTTTCGCAATACCATCGGCCTGGCGGGCCATTTGTCGACGCGTCTGCAGCCGAATCACCCCACCGACGATCTGACCGGCATCGCGGCGAGTATTTTCGATGGGCTGCTCTATGGCAACGGCGATGCCGTGATCGGTATCAACCCGGCCACGGATAACGTCGCCCAGTCGGTCAAGCTGTTGCATATGCTCGACGCGGTGATCCGCAAATACGAAATCCCCACCCAGTCCTGCGTGCTCACCCATGTCACGAACACGCTGGAAGCGATCGAGCAGGGCGCACCGGTGGATCTGGTGTTCCAGTCGATCGGCGGCACCGAAGCGACCAATCGCGGATTCGGGTTCGGCCTGGCCGAACTCGCCGAAGCCCGCGACGCGGCGTTGTCGCTCAAGCGCGGCAGCGTGGGCGATAACGTCATGTATTTCGAAACCGGGCAGGGCAGTTCGCTGTCGGCGGATGCCCACCACGGCCTGGACCAGCAGACCTGCGAGGCGCGCGCCTATGCGGTGGCGCGCGAGTTCAAGCCGTTGCTGGTTAACACCGTGGTCGGCTTCATCGGCCCGGAATATCTGTTCGACGGCAAGGAAATCACCCGCGCGGGCCTGGAAGATCATTTCTGCGGCAAGCTGCTGGGTGTGCCGATGGGCTGCGACGTGTGCTACACCAACCATGCCGAAGCCGACCAGAACGATATGGACAACCTGCTTACGCTGCTGGGCGTGGCCGGCTGTAATTTCGTGATGGGTATTCCGGGCTCCGACGACATCATGCTCAATTACCAGACCACCTCGTTTCACGATGCGCTCTATGTACGCCGTGCGCTCGGGCTCAAGCCCGCGCCCGAGTTCGAGGCCTGGCTCGAACATATGGAGATCGTGCGCGACGGCGATTCGCAGCGCCTGTCCGAGCGCTTGCCGCAGGCATTCGCGCGCTCGCTGGAGCGGCTGCCCGAGACCGGCTCATGAGCGATCGCAAGCCGTCGACACCGGCCGACACGCCAGCCGCGGCTGGCGACGACATTGGCGTGGTAGACAACCCCTGGCAGGGGCTACGTGCATTCACCGATGCGCGTATCGGCCTCGGGCGTGCCGGCATCAGCCTGCCGACCCAGCGCATGCTCGAATTCCAGCTCGCCCATGCGCAGGCGAAGGACGCTGTTCATTGGCCGCTGGATGTAGCCGCGCTTAGCGAGCAGGTCACCGATACGCTCGATATCGACGCGCCGCTTCGGCTACACAGCCGGGCCAGCGATCGCACCGAGTATCTGCAACGTCCGGATCTGGGCCGGCGGCTGGACGAGGACTCGCGAAGAAGCCTCGACGAGACGGCCGATGCCGATGGGTCACCCTTCGACCTCGCGTTGGTGATCGTCGATGGCCTGTCGGCGCGTGCGATCGAGGCCCATGCCGTGAATTTCGTCGCCGCGCTCACCCGTGAACTCGAGGCCGATGAAAACGACTGGCGGTGTGCGCCGCTGACCGTGGTCGAGCAGGGCCGGGTCGCCATCGGCGACGAAGTGGGCGAAGCGCTCAACGCCCGCGCGGTGCTGGTATTGATCGGCGAGCGTCCCGGCCTGAGTTCGCCGGACAGTCTGGGCTTGTATCTGACCTGGGCGCCCAAGCGCGGTATCTCCGATGCCCAGCGCAACTGTATTTCCAACGTGCGTCCCGAGGGGCTGAAGATCGACGCCGCTGCGGCGCGCGCGCGTTATCTGCTGAATGAGGCCCGGCGGCTCGAGCTTTCCGGCGTGAAGCTCAAGGATCGCAGCGAAGACGATGTCATCGATCACGACAACGACGATACAGGCAATTTCCTGACTTACTGATTTTTCTCATCCGGGGGTGGCGTGATGGCGGGTTCGACAGTCGACGACGATTATCTGGCCAAGCGCCAGCTCAAACGGGGTACGGCCGGCTGGCTGTTGTTGGCCGGTCTGGGGGTCTCCTACGTCATTTCCGGAGATTTCGCGGGCTGGAACTTCGGCATTGCAGAGGCCGGCTGGGGTGGATTCGCCATCGCCGCGATAGTGATGGCGATCATGTATTTTACGTTGGTGCTCGCCCTCGCCGAGATGTCGGCCGCGATTCCGGCTGCCGGCGGCGGCTATAGCTTCGCGCGCCAGGCCATGGGGCCAGCCGGCGGCTATCTCACCGGTCTGGCGGTACTCATCGAGTACGCGCTGGCGCCAGCCGCGATCGTGATATTCATTGGCGCGGCCGTCGAAGAGCTGATCGGCGTCAACGGGCCGGTTGTCTATGCCGTTTTTTATGCCCTGTTCATCGGCATCCATCTGGCCGGGGTCGGCGAAGCGCTGAAGGTGATGATGGTGATCAGCGGCTTGGCGGTGTTTGCCATCCTGGCGACCGCCGTCGCGTTGATTGGGGATTTCGAAATCGCCAACCTGTTCGATATCGAGCCAACGGGCGCGCTCGGCGCATCCACGTTCCTGCCGTTTGGGTTCTACGGTATCTGGGCCGCGTTGCCGTTCGGAATGTGGCTGTTTCTAGCCGTTGAAGGCGTGCCGCTGGCGGCCGAGGAAGCCAAGAACCCGGCGCGCGACGTGCCCAAGGGCATTATTGGGGCCATGATCTTTCTGCTGGGCACGGCCGTGCTGGTGGTGGTTCTGCTCGCTGGCGCGGCCGGCGCGAAAGCGATCGGCGATAGCGGTGTGCCGCTGGTGACCGCGCTCAAGGATACAGACAGTCAGACGCTGGCCACCGTGGTCAACGTGCTGGGTCTGGCCGGGCTGATTGCGTCGTTCTTTTCGATCATCTACGGCTATAGCCGGCTCGTCTTTGCGCTCTCGCGCGCGGGTTATCTGCCCAAGTTCATGTCGTTGACCAGCCGTCGCAAGGCACCGACCTGGGCGCTCGTGGTGCCGGGCGTGCTTGGCTTCATCGTCTCTTTGAGTGGCGCGGGTGATCTGATCCTCGGCATGGCGGTGGTAGGCGCGACGCTGTCGTACGCCCTCATGGCGCTTAGCCATATACTATTGCGCCTCAAGCAGCCGGATCTCGAGCGTCCTTACCGTACGCCGGGTGGCATGGTGACCTCGGGGATTGCATTGCTGCTGTCGTTGATTGCGCTGAGCGGAGTCTATGCCTTCGATCCGCGGGCTTTCGGCTACACGATCGTACTGTTCGTGCTCGGCGCGGCGTACTTCTTCGTGTTCAGCCGGCACCATCTGGTCGCACAGACCGCCAAAGAGGAGTTCGCGTTACTGGCCCAAGCCGAGTCCGATCTGGACGCGCACGAGCAAGGCGGCTGAGCCATACGCGTCGTTCTAGCGTCGTTCTAGTAGCGTTTGCGCTCGCGCGAGAGCAGGCGATCGAGCTGCTTGGCGAACGCGTGGCGGTCGTTCGGGTTCAGCGGCGGCGGCCCGCCCGTGTTGACCCCGGCGCCGCGAAGGCCTTCCATGAAGTCGCGAACGCTCAAGCGTGCACGAATGTTGTCGCGGGTATAAAGCTCGCCGCGCGGGTTGAGGGCGTTGGCCTTCTTATCGATCACTTCGGCAGCAAGCGGGATGTCGGCGGTGACCACCAGATCCCCCGGCGCAACGTGCTTGACGATTTCGTTATCGGCGACATCGAAACCGGCGCCGACTTGTATGAAGGAGATGTTCGGCGAACGCGGCACGTGTACGGGCTGGTTCGCGACCAGCACCAGCTGAACTCCCGTGCGCCGGCTTGCGCGGAACAGTATGTCCTTGATTACCGTCGGGCAGGCATCGGCATCGACCCAAATGGTCATCGACATAGGCAATCGATCGGTCGTGGGTGGATCAGCTTCGATCGGGGCAGTTCATTGCCGGGAAATTAGTACAGATAGCCCCAAACGACAAATCGGACAGCCTCCACGCAAAACCGGTAATCCGGTATCGACGTGACGACTATCCGATATGACGGTTTCGGCCCCGAAGGGCCGATCCGGCGCTGTGCTGGGTCAGTTTGCCTTCAACTGCGATATGTCGTCGACATATCGAGCAAAGGTAAATCGATCCGCACAGCCTGCCGTATTTTTAGACCGCGACGACCTTGTTGGCGCACGGTCCTTTTTTGCCTTCACCGATTTCGAATTCGACCGCCTGGCCGTCTTCGAGGGTGGCAAAACCGCCGCCGTTCTTGATCTCGGAGTGGTGTACGAAAAGGTCCTTGCTGCCATCTTCAGGGGCGATGAAGCCGTAGCCCTTTTCGGAACTGAACCACTTAACGGTGCCTTTGGCCATAATTTTCTCTTACTTAATCGGAACTGATTGTATGCAGCCTTGCTGCAGGTGCAGTGTAACCGTTCGTGCTCGAAATGATACGTCTAGCCGCAAATATTTTTGTCCGACGCTGCCGCTATCGCGTTGAAATATCGATAGTCGCTAAAATACGGTTAACTTTGAATCGTTATAAGTGCGTCTTTTTGAAAAGATCGTGGCAGATACGCAAATGATGTTGCCGGCGACTGTCGGCGACGGCTGTGCGTCGGCAAATCAACTGTCGCACAGGCGAATCAAAGCGATACCATGGCAGTTTGCGCCGGTCACGGCCGCTAGCCGAGGCGGCGAACCCGGCTCAAGTATGCCGGCTTGTCGCCGATAGTCCGGCCAGGGCACGGCCCCGCAACCCAGGAACAGCGATTCATGACGAACAGGCCCCGCTATGCGGAAATCGACAGTCCCCAGGCGGTGGCGGACGCGTTCATCGAACTCACCTGGAATACCCACGAGGTGACCATTCGCTTCGATGGGGCGATGATCCAGTATCCGGTGAGCGTGATATCCGTGGATCGTAGCCTTGGGCGCTGTGTGGTGGATATGACCAGCACGGCCGATATCGAACAGCTGCTCAAGGCGCGAGAGAGCTTTATTCTGCATGCGCGCCAGCACTCTGCTGCATTGCAGAGCAGCCGCATGCATTGTCTTGGCGTATCGCAAAGCGGCGCCCGCCTGAGTGTTTCTGCCTCGCTTCCGGATAGCGTGGCCCTGCTCAAGCGACGCGGCCAGTTCCGAGCAGCACTGAGCAACAGCATGTCGGTTGCGGTGCTGTTGTCGAATGGAAAGAGCCGGGAATGGCATGCCACGCTGCGCGATCTTTCTGCCGGCGGCTGTCTGGTCAGTCTGCCGGCGGATGCGCGGGAAGGTATCGAGGTCGGCGTCGACGGCTACCGTATCCAGGCCCTGTTTCCCAACGGCGAAACGTTCGAGGTACGAGGGCAGATCAGTCATCGCTACGTGAACGAGGACGAAGGCCTGTGCTACCTGGGCATTGCCTTCGATATCCGCGCGGATAAGACCGCACGCGAGGTCTGGCGCTATGTACGAGAGGTTGAGCGCGAAGTAGCGCGCCTGGGTTCGCTGCGTTCCGAGATGCGCCCGCTCGCACCATCCCCCTTGTTCAACGACGCGCAAAAGAACGTCAAGTAGTCGGCCAGCGGCGCACCGGGTCGGTTTCGATCCGGTCGTTGGCGTGGCCGCTATGTAATCCGGCGCGGAGCGCTTCCAGGCATGACGGCCCGGGTTCGGCTTGCCGCTCGCTCGATCCGGTCGATGAGTAAAAAAAGCCCCGCCGAAGCGGGGCTTTTTTACGACCGCGAAGGTCGGTTTGTGGCCGCGTTTAGGCCGCTTTTGCGAGCTGGCGCAGCACGTAGTGCAGGATGCCGCCGTTCTGGTAGTAATCCCATTCCTTGGGCGTATCGATACGCACCTTGGCGGTGAACTCGCTGGTGTCGCCGCTTTCCTTGGTCGCCTTCACGGTGACTTCGGTCGCGCCCGACTCGAGCCCTTCGATATCGAAGGTTTCGGTACCGTCGAGACCCAGGGATTCGGCGTTTTCGCCTTCCTTGAACTGCAGCGGCAACACGCCCATGCCGACTAGGTTCGAACGATGGATACGTTCGAAGGACTGGGCGATCACGGTCTTGACGCCGAGCAGCAGGGTGCCCTTGGCAGCCCAGTCACGCGACGAGCCGGTGCCGTATTCCTTGCCGGCGAGCACCACCAGCGGCGTCTTGTCCTCGGCGTACTTCATGGCGGCGTCGTAGATGAACATCTCGTCGCCCGAGGGCTGATGACGGGTCCAGCCGCCTTCGGTACCGGGCGCGAGCAGGTTGCGCAGTCGTACGTTGGCGAAGGTGCCGCGCATCATCACTTCATGGTTGCCACGACGCGAGCCGTAGCTGTTGAAGTCCGAGGGCGAGACGCCTTTTTCCTGCAGATACTGGCCCGCGGGCGAATCCTTGGTGATCGCACCGGCCGGCGAGATGTGGTCGGTGGTGATCGAATCGCCCAGCAGCGCCAGACAACGCGCGCCCTGGATGGTCGGGATATCGTCCACGTCGACCGACATGCCTTCGAAGTAGGGCGGGTTCTGCACGTAGGTGCTGGTTTCGTCCCATTCGAAGATTTCGCCCTCGGGCACATCGAGGCCCTTCCAGCGAGAGTCGCCGGCGAACACGTCGCCGTAGCTGTCCTTGAACATCTCGGAGTTCAGCGAGGTGCCGATGGTGTCGTAGATTTCCTTCTGCGACGGCCAGATATCACGCAGGAACACGTCGTTGCCGTCGGCGTCCCGGCCGATCGGGTCGTTGTTCATGTCGATATCGATGGTGCCGGCCAACGCATAGGCCACCACCAGCGGCGGGCTGGCCAGGAAGTTCATGCGCACATCGCCGTGGACACGACCTTCGAAGTTGCGGTTGCCGGAAAGCACGGACGCCACGTTCAGGCTGTTCTCGCGCACGGCGTTGCCGATCGGTTCCGGCAGCGGGCCGGAGTTGCCGATGCAGGTGGTGCAGCCGTAGCCCACGAGCTGGAAGCCGAGGCCGTCGAGATCGTCGTCGAGGCCGGCTTTCTCCAGATACTCGGTCACCACCTTGGAGCCGGGCGCCAGCGAGGTCTTCACCCAGGGCTTGACCTGCAGGCCCTTCTGGATCGCATTACGCGCCAGCAGGCCGGCGCCGATCATCACCGCCGGGTTCGAGGTGTTGGTGCAGGAGGTAATGGCCGCAATGACGACCGAACCGTCGTGCAGATCGAAGTCCTGCTCCTTGTAGTTGACCGGAGCATGGATCGAACCCTCGACCGAATCCGAGGCCAGACCCGCTTCGCTTTGCTGCTTGGCTTCGGCCATGCTCTTGTCTTCGGGATCGGCTTTTTCCGCGCGGGCCTTGATGAAAGGCTCGACTTCGCGGCGGTAGGTCTTCTGCATGTCGGCCAGCAGCACGCGGTCCTGCGGGCGTTTCGGGCCGGCCAGCGACGGCTGCACCGTGGACATGTCGAGTTCGAGCACGTCGGTATAGTCGGCGTCGGGTTCGCCTTCTTCCCGCCACAGGCCCTGGGCCTTGGCATAGGCTTCGACCAGCTCCAGCTGTTCGGCCGGGCGGCCGGTGAGCTCCATGTAGCGAATGGTTTCGCCGTCGACGGGAAAAATGCCGCAGGTTGCGCCGTATTCCGGCGCCATGTTGGCGATCGTCGCACGATCGGCCAGCGGCAGATCGGCCAGGCCGTCGCCGAAGAATTCCACGAACTTGCCGACCACGCCCTTGGCGCGCAGCATTTCGGTGACCGTGAGCACGAGGTCGGTAGCGGTGCAGCCTTCGGCGAGCTTGCCGGTGAGCTTGAAGCCCACGACCTGCGGAATGAGCATGGTGATCGGCTGGCCGAGCATGGCGGCCTCGGCTTCGATGCCGCCCACGCCCCAGCCGAGCACGCCCACGCCGTTGATCATGGTGG
>NZ_CAXGSH010000009.1:0-57956 GCF_964012375.1 uncultured Salinisphaera sp. | reverse complement strand
GGCTGGCCGAGCATGGCGGCTTCGGCCTCGATACCGCCGACGCCCCAGCCGAGCACGCCCAGGCCGTTGATCATGGTGGTGTGGCTGTCGGTGCCGACCAGCGTGTCCGGGTAGGCCATGTTGGTGTCTTCGTTACCGAAGACCACGCGGGCCAGATATTCCAGGTTCACCTGATGAACGATGCCGGTATCCGGCGGCACGACCTTGAAGTTGTCGAACGCGCCCTGACCCCAGCGCAGGAACGCATAGCGCTCCTTGTTGCGGTTGAATTCGAGCTTGGCGTTCAGATCGAAGGCCTTGTCGGTGCCGTATTCGTCGACCATCACGGAGTGATCGATCACGAGTTCGGCCGGCGACAGCGGGTTGATCTTGTCCGGGCTGCCGCCGAGATTGGCCATGGCGTCGCGCATGGCGGCCAGGTCGACCACGGCCGGCACGCCGGTGAAGTCCTGCAGGACCACGCGCGCCGGGGTAAAGGCGATTTCTGTATCGGGCTCGGCCTTGGCATCCCAGTTGGCCAGTGCCTTGATATCGTCTGCGTCGACGTTGGAACCGTCCTCATGGCGGAGCAGGTTCTCGAGCAGGATCTTCTGCGCGTAGGGCAGCTTCGCTATGCCCGGGAACTGCTCCTGCAGTTTCGGCAGGCTGAAATAGTCGAAGCTGCGATCACCGGCAGTGAACTGCGCACGTGTATTGAAACTGTCCGTCATAGGTTTGGTTCTCCAAAGACACTCGGTGGTTCTTCGGTCCGGTTTGGGTCCGGACACTTAAAAGCGTGCCGTAGTATAGCTTTTTCATGGCCCCGGCTGCAGGGCAAAGCGCCTCGGCAGGCCGAGGGGACGTGGGTGGCTGGCGGCCGGCCTAGCGCACCGGTGCCCGCGGGCCGATGTTTTCCAGCGATTTAAGCAGCGCCTTGCGCCGGAAAAACAGGGAAATGAAACCGCCGCCGCACTGGCGCCACATGATCGCGCAGCGCACCGCGGCCATCAGCTGGGTACGTGCCCGGGCCTGGATGGCTTCGTTCTGCAGATAGCTCGGGTGGCCGTGCAGCATGATGCGCGGCTTGGCCGGGCTGATGCTGTCGCGGTATGCGTCATCGAGGATTACGGGCACCTCGGCCGGCTCGGCCAGGCGTGCCCGGTCGATGGCGCCGCGCAGGCGCTTGAGCGCGGCGTCGTCCTTAATCAAGGCGCCGGACAGACGCAGCAGCTGGCCGATATAGCGCGCGATCAGCGCCGATTTCTGGTCCGGTTTTTCACCCGCGAGCTGGCGTTTGAGATAGGCGATGCCGTCGCCCACGCTCGGCAGGTCGCCATAGACTTCGATCACGCTATTCGGGTCGGTGCAGAAGATTGCGTGCTTGGCGATCTCCAGGCGCTGAGGCGTGTCGCGGCCGTCTGCGGCGAGTTCGTGCGCATATAGGGCGAACTGGGCAACGCCGGCCAGGGACAGGGCCTGGTCGCGAAGACTGTGCGTGGATTGATCGCTCATGCGCTGGCAGGAATCTCGAGTTCGGAATGGCCGGCTGACACGATCTCGGCGCTGCCGAGACAGTGGTCACCCGCATAGAAAACCGCGTATTGGCCGGGCGCGATCGCCCGCGGCGGCCGATCGAACTGTACGTGAAGGCCGCCGCCCGGACCGGCTTCGATACGGCAGTCGATCGCGCGCTGACGATAGCGTACCTGAGCCGCACAGCGGCGCGGCAACTGCGGGTCATCGATCAGCCAATGCGGTACGGCGGTGGTCAGAGACGTTTGTGCCAGCTCGGGATGATCGTGGTCCTGGGTCACCCAGAGCGTGTCCGTACTCAGATCCTTGGCGGCGACGTACCAGGGCGCCTGGGATGCGCCCTGGACGCCGCCCAGACCCAGCCCGCGGCGCTGGCCGATGGTGTAGTAGATCAGGCCGGCGTGCTCGCCGATGGTCTGACCATCGAGGGGCCCGCCTGACACGCGTACCGGGCCGGCTCGACCGGACAGATACTGACGTAGAAAACCTTCGAAATCGCGCTCACCAATGAAGCAAACGCCGGTGCTGTCGGGTTTGTCGTGAATAGGCAGGCCGGCCTTGCGCGCGATCGCGCGTACGTCGGTCTTATAGGTTTCGCCCAGCGGAAACAGGGTGCGTTCGAGCGCGGCCATGGGCACCGCGGCCAGGAAATAAGACTGATCCTTGCCCGGGTCCGCGCCGCGCAGCAGCCGGGTGCCGGAGTCATCGTGGACCAGTCGTGCATAGTGACCGGTCGCGATCGCATCCGCGCCCAGACGTTCGGCGTGGTGCAGAAAGGCGTCGAACTTGATTTCACGGTTGCACAGCACATCCGGATTGGGCGTGCGTCCCGCCGCGTAGCTGTCAAGAAAGTAGCGAAACACCCGGGCCTTGTACTCGCGCGAAAAGTCGGCCCGGTGCAGCGGGATATCCAGCACATCGCATACCGCCGCCGCGTCGTCGTAGTCGTCGGCAGCCTGGCAGCGGCCGGCCTCGTCCTCGCTCCAGTTGAACATGAACAGGCCTTCGACCTGATAGCCGGCTTCGACCAGGCGCAGCGCGGTAACGGATGAATCCACCCCGCCGGACAGCCCGACGATCACGCGCGTGTCCTGCGGGTGGCGCTGCCAGAATGCTTCGCCCATCTCAGCGACCCTTGATATGGCGCACGCGCTCAAGCGCCAGCGGTTCGAAGTCGTTGAAGTCGGCAATTGCCTGGAGTACCAGGGGACTGCGCAGATCGTCGCGGGCCTGCAGCTGTTCGGCGCTGAGCCAGTGCGCCGAGATAATGCCCTCGTCGAGAGCCTGATCGGGCGCATGGCCATCCACCTCGCCGCAGAAGGCGAACCGTAGGGTGGTGCGGCCGTCCGCGTGCGGCCAGTGGTACATGCCCACCAGTCCGGTAGGGGTGAAACGCCAGGCGGTTTCCTCGAAGGTTTCGCGAATCACGGCCTCGTGGAGCGTTTCGCCGGGCTCGACGTGACCGGCGGGCTGATTGATTACACGCCGCCCATGGGCGAATTCCTCGACCACCAGATAGCGGTGATCGACACACACAACCGCAGCCACGGTAAGTTCGGCGTGGACCAAGACAGCCTCCGCGTACTTGACGCTTTGCAAACGCTGGATTCTAGCAAACGGGCTTTTCACGTGGCCAAGCCGTTTTCGGGTGGGTATGATGCCGCCATCGTTTGATCACGACCTTTTATATGTCGCGTTTGGGGATGATCTTTCCCGGGCAAGGGGCTCAGTCGGTCGGTATGCTCGCAGGGCTGGCCGAACGCTACCCTGTCGTTGCCGATACCTATGCCGAAGCCAGCGATGCGCTCGGCTATGACATGGCTGATCTCATACACAACGGCCCGGCGGACCAACTCGACCAGACCGAGTTCACCCAGCCTGCGCTGGTGACCGCCGGGGTGGCGGTCTGGCGGGTGTGGCAACAGCGCAACGGGCGCACGCCGGAGTTTCTCGCCGGGCATAGTCTGGGTGAATACACGGCCCTGGTCGCGGCCGACGCCTTGGATTTCGGCGACGCGCTGCGTCTGACCCAGATGCGGGGCAAGGCAATGCAGAATGCCGTGGCCCCGGGCGAGGGCGCCATGGCCGCCGTCATTGGCCTGGACGACGACGCCGTGCGCGAAGCCTGTTCGGCCGCCGAGCAGGCCCATGCCGAAGAGGCGCTGGTGGTATCGGCCGCCAACTTCAATGCGCCGCTTCAGGTCGTGATTGCCGGGCACGCCGAGGCGGTCGCAACGGCCGGCCGTCTAGCCAAGGAAAAGGGCGCCAAGCTGGTCAAGCCGCTTGCCGTGAGCGTGCCCTCCCATTGCGCGCTGATGCAGCCGGCGGCGGAGCGGCTGCAGTCGCATCTGTTGGAAATACCGCTGCGGCAACCCAAGCTTACGGTTCTGCACAACGTCGATGCGCAGCCGCGTGAAGACGTGGATGGCATTCGCAAGGCGTTGGTTCGCCAGCTCGCCCAGTCAGTGCTCTGGGCCGATACGATTCGCGCCATGCGCGCGGCGAACTGTCAGCTGTTCCTGGAATGCGGGCCGGGCAAGGTGTTGACCGGCCTGAATAAACGTATCGATAAAAGCGCGACCTCGCTGCCGCTGTCGGATGCCGACAGCCTGCGCGAAGCGCTGAATACGACCGAAGAATAATAGTCAGCGCAGCATAAGCGCGAGTGGGAGAGACATGAGCAACGCCAATCTGGATGGCCGGATCGCGCTGGTAACAGGCGCATCCCGCGGTATCGGCGCCGCGATTGCCGATCGCCTGGCCGCCGACGGCGCCGTCGTCGTGGGTACCGCAACCACCGATGACGGGGCACAGCGCATCGACGAGCGGTTGGGTGCGGCCTCGACGCCCGGGGCGGGGCGCCGCCTGGACGTGACCGACGATACCGAGGTCACCGCGCTGCTCAAGGAAGTCAGCCAGACGTTCGGCGCGCCGACCATTGTCGTCAACAATGCTGCGATCACGCGCGATACGCTGCTGATGCGCATGAAGGAGTCCGACTGGCAGGGCGTGATCGACGCCGATCTGTCGGGCGTGTTCCGGGTCACCAAGGCCGCTCTGCGGGGCATGATGAAGGCGCGCAGCGGTCGGATCGTGAACGTGGCGTCGGTGGTCGGTCTGATGGGCAACGCCGGTCAGACCAACTACAGCGCCGCCAAGGCCGGCCTGCTGGGTTTTACCCGCTCGCTTGCGCGCGAGGTCGGTTCGCGTCAGATTACCGTGAACGCCATTGCACCCGGCTTTATCGAAACGGACATGACCCGCGAACTCGACGACAAAACCCGTGACGCGATGCTCGCGCAAATTCCGTTGCAGCGCCTGGGGCAGGTAGACGATATCGCCGCCAGCGTTGCCTTCCTGGTGTCCGATTCCGCAGCTTATATCACCGGCGAGACGCTCAGCGTCAACGGCGGTTTGTACATGGGGGCGTAAGCAAGCACCGACCGGTCTTGCGAAAATCTGGCGAGGCCTACCCTTTTTCCCTAGAATGGCGCGCGGTTCGCGAGGGCGAATGCACCGCGTGCTAGACGCGTAAACCATAGTCAATCAGGAGAGAATCCGATGAGTAGCGTTGAAGAACGAGTACAGAAGATCATTGCCGAACAGCTTTCGGTCAGCGAAGACCAGGTCACGTCGGAAGCGTCGTTCGTCGACGATCTGGGCGCAGACTCGTTGGATACGGTCGAGCTGGTCATGGCCCTCGAGGAAGAGTTCGAAATCGATATTCCCGACGAAGAAGCCGAGAAGATCGTTAACGTCAAGGATGCGGTCGACTACATCAAGTCGCACGCCGAAGGCTAAACGCCTGTAATGTGCGCGACCGTACGTCAGTATGCGGCCGGTCGTAGCGAATGAATCCGCCGCAGGATGCGGCGTCACGAGTAACTAGGGGGCTGTGTTGAGACAGCGTCGCGTAGTAGTCACCGGTCTGGGATTGATTTCCCCGGTCGGCCTGGATGTCGCCTCGAGTTGGGCCGCGATACTCGACGGTCGCAGCGGTATCTCGACCATCGACAGCTTCGATGTGTCGGACTACCCGACGCGTTTCGGCGGCCCTATCCGCGATTTCGATGTCGCCGACTATATGTCGAAGAAGGAGGCCAAGCGCTACGATCCGTTCGTGCACTATGGCGTCGCGGCTTCGGTACAGGCGTTCAACGATAGCGGCCTGGAGCTCGACGATGAATACAACGACCGCGTAGGCGTTGCCGTGGGGTCGGGTATCGGCGGCATCGGCACTATTCTGAAGACCTGTGTCGGCTTTCACGAAGCCGATTACAGCGCCAAGAAGGTGTCGCCGTTCTTTATCCCCAGCAGTATCGCCAACATGGCCGCAGGCCAGGTATCGATTCAGTTGAACCTGCACGGGCCGAATATCGCCGCCGTGTCCGCCTGTACGACGGGCGTACACAATATCGGTCTGGCCGCACGCCTGATCGCCGCGGGCGATGCCGATGCGATGCTGGCCGGCGGCTGCGAAATGGCGGTCAATCCGATCGGGCTGGCCGGTTTTTGTGCGGCCCGCGCGCTGTCCAGCCGTAACGACGACCCGCAGGCGGCCAGTCGCCCGTGGGACGCGGATCGAGACGGGTTCGTGCTTTCCGACGGTGCCGGCGTGCTCATGCTCGAAGAGTACGAACAAGCCAAAAAACGTGGTGCGAACATCTATGGCGAGGTCGCCGGCTTCGGCATGAGCGGCGATGCCTACCACATTACCCAGCCCAGTGGCCGGGGCGCACGTCAGTGCATGAGCAATGCCCTCAAAGACGCCGAGCTCAACCCGGATCAACTCCAGTACATCAACGCACACGGTACCTCCACCACGGTGGGTGACGTGGCGGAAAGCCAGTCGATCGAAGCCGTACTCGGCGATTCGGCAAAAAACGTGGCGGTGAGCTCCACCAAGTCCATGACCGGCCATATGCTCGGTGCAGCGGGTTCGGCCGAAGCGATCTTCACGCTGTTGGCGATTCGCGACCAGGTCGCCCCGCCGACGATCAACCTGGATAACCCGGCGGAAGGCTGCAATCTCGATTACGTGCCGCATGAGGCGCGTTCGATGCGCATCGACGCAGCGCTGTCGAATTCCTTCGGCTTTGGCGGCACCAACGGCTCGCTGATCTTCAAGCGCCTCGACTGAGGCGCGCGGACCGCGTTCGCCCACGTCTGTGCGCGAGTCAATTTCCGGCGATGTGCATATCGTCGAAATACCGTTAGGCAACACGCCGGATCTTGCCCGGGTGGCGGCGTTGGCCCCCGAGCGCTATCCGTTTCTTCTGGAAAGCAGCGCCGGCGCGGCGGCACAGAGCCGCTTCGATATGCTGCTGGGGTTTCCTGGCGACACGCTCACCGTCACCGCGCAAGACGCGCACACCGATTTCTTTGCCGCGCTGGATCAGCGCGCGGCCGACCAGCGCCGCAGCCATGTGCCGGGGCTGCCGTTCGTGGGCGGCTGGTTCCTCTATCTGGGCTATGAAATGGCCGGCCGTATCGAACCGAGCCTGACTATGGCGCGCATGTCGGACGCGGCACTGCCGGACGCGCTCGCGGTACGCTGTCCCGCCGCGTTCGTGCACGACCGGCTAGAACAGACGCTGTATCTCGTGGCCGAGACCGACCACGCCGACGCGTTGGACATCATGCGCGACGATCTGGCGCAGGGCATGCGGTCTGCGCTCTCGGCGCAGGCGCTGCCCGCAACATGGCAGGAGCAGCCGCCCTCGATCTATATGGCCAACGTCGAGCGCGCGCGCGAACTGATTCATGCCGGCGACGTGTTCCAGGCCAATCTGTCCCGCGCCTGGCATGGACGCCTGCAGCACGACGTTACGCCGGCGCGCGTTTATGCGGCTCTGCGCGCGGCGAACCCGGCACCGTTTTCCGGGCTTGTGCATTGGGGCAACGCCGCGCTTGTATGCTCGTCGCCTGAGCGCCTGGTATCCATCGACCAGGGTATCGCCCAAACCCGGCCGATCGCCGGTACCCGTATGCGTAGTGCCGGCACCGATGCCGGCATGACCGAAGAGCTCATCCGGCATCCGAAAGAACGGGCCGAGCACGTCATGCTCATCGATCTCGAACGCAACGACCTGGGTCGCGTCTGTCGGCCCGGCACGGTCGAGGTCGACGAGCTCATGTGTATCGAATCCTATGCGCACGTCCACCATATCGTGTCGAATATTCGCGGTACGCTGGCGCCGGCAGTGGGCCCCGGCGCGACGCTCAAGGCCGTATTTCCGGGCGGCACGATCACCGGCTGCCCGAAGGTGCGCTGCATGGAAATCATCGCCGAACTCGAAAACGAGCCACGTGGCGCCTATACCGGCAGTATCGGCTATCTAAGCCGCTGTGGTCGGCTGGATACCAATATCGTGATCCGTTCGCTCACCCAGCAGGGCCAGGATCTGACGTTGCGTACCGGCGCCGGCATCGTGGCCGATTCGATTGCCGAGAAGGAGCTTGAAGAAACCCGTATCAAGGCACGCGGCGTGTTGCGCAGCTTTGTCGATGGCAGCGGCCATGCCTATGGATGAACGGGTTCGCGTCGACGGTCACGCCATGTCTGCGGTGCCGGTGGGCGATCGCGGCCTGGCCTATGGCGACGGCATCTTTCGTACGTTGAGAATCGAAGCCGGACGTGCGTTGGCCTGGTCGGAGCATTGGCGGCGCCTGCAGCATGATTGCGCCGCGCTCGGGCTCGGCACGCCGGCTGAAACCGATATCCATGACGATATCCGGGCCCTGTTCGGCGACGCCGACTACGGCGTATGCAAGATCATGGTCACGCGGGGCAGCGGCGGGCGCGGCTATATGCCGCCAAACCCGCCGCGGCCGCGCCGTATCGTGAGCGCACACGAACTGCCCGCGCATGCGCGGGGCGTGCCCGCGCCGCTGGCTTTGGCGCGATGCTCGATCGAGCTGGCCATCCAGCCGCGCCTGGCCGGCATCAAGCATCTCAACCGGCTTGAGCAGGTGCTGGCGCGCGCGGAGTGCGACGCCCGCGGCCAGGCCGATGCGTGGATGGCCGATGCCGAAGGGTTCGTGATTGCCACCACCATGCGAAACCTTTTCTTTATTGATGCCGATGGCGAGTGGTACACCCCGAGACTGGCGCGGGCAGGTATCATCGGGGCCACACGCCAGCGGCTCTGGCGTAAGCTCGAACAAGCCGGTAGGCGGGTAAGCGAACGCGATATCCGCCCGTCGGACCTCAGCGGTTGCAGTGCCAGCGTCGCCTGCAACAGCGTGGGCGGGGTGGTCGCGATATCGCATCTTGATGGTCGTGCGCTTGACCAGAGCGAATCGGCGGCCGAGTACGCGCGCAGCTTATTGAACGAACTCGACACTCGCGCGACTCAACGCAGCGAGAGCAACGACAAGGCAGGTAGCGGTGATTAAACGGGTGGTATGGGTTGTGATCGGCCTGGGCGTGTTGGCATGTGCCGCGCTGGCGATCGATACGACCCGGTTTTTCAATTCGCCGCTGAACAACGGCGAGGGCAAGCTGCTGACCGTGGATAGCGGGATGAGCTTCACCGCCATCGCCCAGCGCCTGCTGGCCGAAGACATCATCACGCGCCCCCGCGATGCGAAATACCTGTCGCTGTATGCGCGCTTTCAGGGTGTGGCTGGCGACATCAAAGCCGGCGAGTACGTGGTGCCGGCGCGCCAGACACCCGCCCATCTGCTGGAACTGCTGGTTTCGGGCAAGACACGGCAATATCGGCTTACCCTGGTCGAAGGCTGGCGTTTTTCCGAATTCCGCAAGCTCATGGCCGAAAACGACGCGATCGATCATCAGTTGACCGGCAAGAGCGACGCCGAGGTGATGGCCGCGATAGGCCATCCGGATGAAAATCCGGAAGGGCGCTTCATGCCGGACACGTATCTGTTTCCACGTGGCATGACCGATATCGCGTTTCTCAAGCGCGCCTACCAGGCGATGCAGCGCTATCTCGATACACAATGGGAACAGCGTTCCGAAAATACGCCGGTCGAGACACCCTACGAAGCGCTGATTCTTGCGTCGATCATCGAAAAGGAAACGGCGGTGCCGGCCGAGCGTGGGCGGATCGCCGGCGTGTTCGCACGGCGGCTCGAGAAGGGCATGCGCCTGCAAACCGACCCGACCGTGATCTACGGCATCGAGGACTACGACGGCAATATCCGGCGTTCGGATCTGCGCCGCGATACGCCCTACAACACCTATACCCGGGCCGGCTTGCCGCCCACGCCGATTGCCATGCCCTCGCGCGCGGCAATCAAGGCTGCCCTCAATCCGGAGCCGGGGACTGCGCTGTATTTCGTCTCGCGTGGCGACGGCAGCCACGTGTTTTCCGACACGCTCGCCGAGCACAATCGCGCGGTCGACGAGTATCAGCGGGGCTCTTGAGCGTGGCGGTCGTGGATGACGGGGCGCGTTTTATTGCCTTCGAAGGCGGGGAGGGTGCCGGCAAGAGCACCCAGATCGCAGCCGTTGCGGCGATGCTCGAGGCAGCCGGCCATGACGTGGTCTGCACGCGTGAGCCGGGCGGTACCGCGCTCGGTGAAGCGATACGCGGCGTGCTCATGGGCGAATACGATACGCCCATGCCGCCGATGAGCGAACTGTTGCTGGTCTTCGCCGCCCGCGCCGCCCACTTGAACGAGGTAATCGAGCCGGCCCTGAGTCGCGGCGCCTGGGTGCTCACCGATCGCTTTACCGATGCCAGTTATGCCTATCAGGGCGCCGCACGCGGGTTGGGCAGCGAAACGGTCGCGGCACTGGAAACCCTCGTCCAGGGCGAACGCCGCCCGGACCGGGTGCTGCTGTTTGATCTGCCGGTCGACCAAGGGCTGGCACGTGCCGGCAAGCGCGGCGAGGGCAATCGGTTCGATCGGGAAACGCTGGTTTTTCACGAAACCGTTCGCGCGGCGTATCTGGCACGTGCCGAGGCACAGCCGGCGCGCTATCGCGTGATCGACGCGGGCGAAAACCCCGATGTCGTTCGTCGCCATATCGAGCAGGCGCTGGCCGATCTGATATGAGCGATACCCCCGCCGACGACGTCGCCAAGCCGTCCTGGCATGCCACCCTCTGGGCGCGTATGGCCCAGGCGATGGCGATGGACCGTGTCGCCCACGGGCTGCTGGTGTGCGGCCCGCCGGGCATCGGTAAACGCGTGTTTGCCGAGCGTATCGTGGCTGCTTTGCTATGCCGCGAGCCCGACCGTAACGGCGATGCCTGCGGCCATTGTGCGGCCTGCCGCCAGCGCCAGGCTGAAACCCATCCGGATATCTCGCGCCTGACACCGGAGGAGACCGGCAAACTCATCAAGGTCGACCAGGTACGCGCCTTCTCCCAACGGCTGCAGCTTACCCCCCAGTACGATAGCGGCCGTATCGGCTGGATCGACCCGGCCGAGGCGCTCTCGCCCAGCGCTGCGAACAGTCTGCTCAAGACGCTCGAGGAACCGCCGCCGGCCTGTCATATCGTTCTGGTCACCGACCGTGTATCGGCATTGATGCCCACGATACGCAGCCGCTGCCAGCTCTGGCGGCTCGCGCCGCCGGAGCCCGTCGAGGCAAGGCAGTGGCTTGAGGCACGGCAGGTCGATTGCGACGGCCTGGATGTCGACAGTCTGCGCACACCCTTCGCCGTGGTCGATCGCCACGCCCAGGATTACGCCACCCTGATCGACGGCTGGGACAGCGCGCTATCCGACGTGATACGCAATCGCGAGGACCCGGCCTCGGCCGCGGAACGCCTGGCAAAGCAGCCAGCGGATCTGTTGACCGATTGGCTCTATCGCCGGGCGAGCGGCCTGCTATCGCTCGCCCTCATGAAAAACGGCGATCCGGCCGATAACTCACAGGCGTTGCCGGAGAGCCTGGCACGGGTCGCCACGCGCATGGACCCGCATGCTTTTCAGCCCTGGTGCGCGCAGGTGGCCGAGGCTGCGCGCCTGGCACGCAGCAATGCCGACTGGCAACTGGTGGTAGAGTCATTGCTGCTGGATCTGAAAACCCGTCTCAAGCGCAAGCCGAGTAGATAGATGCCCGAACAGAATGTTGCAAGCCAGTCCGGAATCGTTCGGTTGGATGTGGCCGACCGCGCCGAGCTGTGTGCCGCTTATATGCCGTTCGTGACCAACGGTGGGCTGTTCGTGAAACAGCAGTATCTGACCCAGACGACTTACGATATGGGCGCAGACGTGTTTCTGCTGATGCACCTGGTGGAACAGAACGAACGTCTGCCCGTCGCCGGCAAGGTCGTGTGGGTTACGCCGCGCAACACCGGCAGCCAGCGCCCGGCCGGCATCGGAGTTCAGTTCGCCGCCCAGGACGGCGGTGCCACGCAGCAACGCCTGGAAACGCTGCTTGCCGGAATGCTCGAGAATCGACGCACCAGCTATACCATGTAGCGCACCCGCGCCTGCCGTGGATCGCCGGGGCCGGGCGAGCGATTGTCGCGTCAGCCCGCGGCGGTTGCCGGTTCGCTGGCCGGCGCGCGCTCACTGAGCTGCTCGGCGAGCACACGTTCGCTGGCGATAGCACGCCAAACCATGTTGAACATGGCCGGTGCCTTCTCGGCGAGGGGCCGCTTGCGGCCACGCAGTAACCACATCGCCACCATGCGATTGGCCACCCCCCAGATAAAATCGGAAATCTCGATCTCGTCGACTTCGTCGGTGAGCACGCCACGTTCGCGCCCGTCATTGATCACGCCCAGAAATACCGACATGAGCGCCGGCTGACGGAAGGTGTCGTCGTCACGCCAGGTGCTCAGATAGACCGAGCTCAGAATGATCTGCGCGACCTTGGGATTGCGCTCGAAATAATCGAGCAGCACCCAGAACACCTTGCGCAGGCGATCCTCGAAATTTTCGATGCCCTGGAGATGATCGATCATGCGATTGGCCAGATCGCCCAGCCAGGTATCCAGGCTGGCGAACAGCACCGCTTCCTTGCTGCCATAGTATTTGTACAGCGTTTGCAGGCTGATTCTGGCCTCGCGCGCGATGTTGATCAGCTTGACGCGATGGAACTCACGCTCGGAAAACAATTCCAGCGCTGCGGCTTCGATACGAATACGCGTTGCGGGGTCCAGACGCGAAAGCGTCCGTTCACGTTCGCTGGTGGTTCTGGGGTATCGATCAATCACGGGTAACACTCATTACGCGCCAAATTCTAGGCGACTGTATCAAGCTCCGTGTATGTGCCCAAGTTTGCATAACTGGCTGAAATAATTGCGGGCAACTTGAAATCGCGCAGGGTAATGCGTGTACCGGTCGATCAAAAGCGGCGCCAGGGTATTGGAAATTACCTTTGTGCAGCGCATCGGGCGCGGGTATAGTCGGGTAAGCACCCAGTGCGGCCACAGCTTGCCTGCGAGCTTTCGTCGAGCCGCGCTCCCGACGCTTCGAGCCATGGAGATGCCATGTTTGCGACACTTCTGAAGAAGATCAACGACGCCAAACTATTGCCGAAAATATCGGATACAGAGCGCCATGCCCTTGAGGCCGGCTCGGTCTGGATCGACGGCGAGTTTTTTAGCGGTAATCCAAATTTCCGTGCCATGATGGACGAAGCCTATCCGGGCTTGTCCGAGGAAGAACAAGCGTTTCTGGATGGCCCGGTAGAAGAATTGCTGCATCGCGTGGATGGCTGGAAGCTGCGCGAAACCCGCCGCATTCCCGACGATATCTGGCAGTTTCTGCGTGACAAGGGCTTTTTCGGAATGATCATTCCGAAAGAGTACGGCGGTTCCGGCTTCTCCGTGCTCGCCCGCAGTGCGGTCATGACCAAGACCTCGGGTCTGGGCCCGGTCGGCACCCTGATTGTTATCCCCAATACCCTGGGGGCAGCGGAGCTGTTGCTCGAGTACGGCACCCAGGCGCAGAAAGACAAGTATCTGCCGGGGCTTGCGAGCGGCGAATATGTACCGTGCTTTGGTCTGACCGAGCCCACGGCCGGCTCCGATGCGGCCTCGATCAAGGCCGAGGGCGTGGTATTCAAGGACGATGACGGCGCAGCCAAGATTCGACTGAATTTCTCCAAGCGCTACATCACGCTGGCGCCGATCGCCAATATCGTCAGCCTTGCCTGCTCGCTGCACGACCCGGACAACCTGTTGGGCAAGGGCGAATTTCCCGGCATCACCGTGGTCATGCTCGAAAAGGGCATGCCCGGGCTGGAGCTGGGCGATCATCATCTGCCGATCGGCGCTTTCGACAATGGCCCCATCTACGGCAAGGACGTGGTCGCGCCGGTGGAAAACATCATCGGCGGCGTCGACGGGGCCGGCCAGGGCTGGCGCATGCTCATGGAACAGCTCGGCGGCGGCCGCGCCGTATCGCTGCCGGCCAGCGGTGTGGCCCTGGCCAAGACGAGTGCCGCTGCGGTGGGTCCGTACAGCATCGTGCGCGAGCAGTTCGGTATTCCGATCGGCCTCATGGAAGGCGTGGAGGCCAAGATCGCGCGAATCGCCGCTTTGACCTACACCCTGGAATCCGCGCGCGTCTATGTCTGTGCAGGTGTCGACAATGGCAACCACCCGCCGGTGATTTCGGCCATTCTCAAGCAGCAGACCACCGAGATCGGCCAGCAGCTGGTGACCGACGGCATGGATGTCATGGCCGGCGCCGGCGTCATGCAGGGCCCGAACAATATCCTCGGCGGCGGTTATACCGGCGCGCCGGTGAGTATCACCGTGGAAGGCGCGAATATTCTTACCCGCACGCTCATGATCTTCGGGCAGGGCGCAGTACGCTGCCATCCGTTCGCGCTGGATACGCTCAACGCCGTCCAGGCCGACGACGTACCGGCCTTCCGCAAGGCGATCCTGGGCTGGATGGGTCACTCGGTTAAGAATTTCTTCCGCGGCATTCTGCGCGGGGTTACCCGTGGCTGGACCGTCCGCACGCCGGTAAACGATGAAACCGCGCAGTACTTCCGCAAGCTCGGCTGGGCGTCGAGCCGATTTGCCTTCCTGACCGATCTGGCCATGTTCCTGATCGGCGGCAAGCTCAAGCAGCGCGGCAAGATTTCCGGGCGTTTCTCCGATGCCCTGTCGTGGATGCTGTTCGGCGTGACCACGCTGCGTCGCTTTAAGGCCGAAGGCAGTCGCAAGGAAGACCTGCCCCTCGTGCACTGGGCGTTGCGCTACAGCCTGCACCAGGTACAGCTGGCTTTCGAAGGCATTTATGCCAACTTCGACGTGCCGGTGCTGGGTTGGATTCTGCGCTATCCGGGCCGCTTCTGGCTCAAGATCAATCCGCTGTCCACCGGTCCGCGCGACTCCATGGACCGTGCGGTCGCGGCCAGCATTCAGGCGCCGGGCGCACAGTACCAGCGCGTGGCCGGCGGCATGGGTACGCCGCGCGACGACGAGCCCGGCATGGGCCGTCTGCTCAACGCCTGGCGTCTGGTCAGCGAAGCGCAGGAGCCGACGATGCGGGTTCGCAAGGCCCTGCACAAAAAGCAGATCCAGGCCCCGAACCTGCTCGAGGCGCTGGAGTCGGCGGTCGGCGTGGGCGTGATCACCCAGGACGACGCCGCCAAGATCCGCAAGGCCGAAGCCGCGCGGCTCGAGGCCATCCAGGTGGATACCTTCTCGGCCGAGGAGTATTACAAGGATGAAGTCTCGGACAATATCGAAGAACCGCCTTTTGCGCGTGCGGCCAACCAGTAACCGGCGCTAGCGCGGAACTGGCATTAAAGGCGCCTGCGGGCGCCTTTTTTGTTTGTGTAGGCGGCTAAACCCAGCAAGGGTTTCGCATGCGCGCAGGCGCGGCGGGCGCAGGGAACGCCGCATCGATATTGAAGGGGCAAATCGTGCAAGGGCATGGCAGAATGCGCGCCATGAATACGACCACCCAACCCCCGCTCACGCGTCGCGTGAATAGTGCCGGCTACACGCTCGGCGAAGAGATTGCCAACGCCATCACCTCCGGTATCGGTACTGCACTATCGATAGCCGGGCTGGTGGTGATGGTGGTATACGCCACGCAGCTGGGTAACGTCTGGCACGTCGTCAGCGTAACCATTTTCGGCATCGCGCTCATTCTCAGCCACCTGTCGTCCACGCTGTATCACGCGGTCCATCCGCCGCGCGCTAAAAGCGTGCTCAAGGTTTTCGACCATCTCGCGATCTACGTGCTCATCGCGGGCACCTATACGCCGTTCACGCTGGTGAACCTGCGCGGTGTCTGGGGCTGGACGCTTTTCACCCTGATCTGGGCGCTGGCCGTGGGTGGGGTGCTGATAAAGCTCACCCGGCTGAATAACGTCAAGTATCTATCCACCGCGTTCTACGTGGCGATGGGCTGGACGGTGGTGCTGGTCATCGGCCCGGTGATCGAGAACGTGGCCATGGGCGGGGTCTGGCTGCTGCTGGCCGGCGGTATTTCGTACACCGTGGGAGTGCTCTTTTATGCCTGGAACAGCATGCCGTACAACCATGCGATCTGGCATCTGTTCGTGATTGGCGGCAGCGTGTTTCATTTCTTTGCCGTGCTGTTCTACGTGATTCCGCTGGCGCCGTCGGCGGCGGCACTGCTGGGCTGACGTGGCCGCCGAGCAGGCAACGCCACAGGGGGTTCTCCAGTCGGTCTTCGGTTACGACGCGTTTCGTGGCCGCCAGGCTGAAATCATCGATACCGTCTGCAACGGCGACGACGCGCTCGTGCTCATGCCGACCGGCGGCGGCAAGTCGCTGTGCTATCAGATTCCGGCGCTGGTACGCGATGGCGTGGCAATCGTGGTTTCGCCGCTGATCGCGCTGATGGCCGATCAGGTCGCAGCACTGGAACAGCTTGGCGTACGCGCGGCCTATCTCAACTCAACCCTTGATTTCGCCGATCAGCAGGCCATCGAGCAGGCGATGCGCGCAAACACCATCGACCTGGTGTACGTCGCGCCCGAACGGCTCATGCAGCCGCGCATGCTCGATCTCGTGGCCGATTGCCGTATCTCGCTGCTGGCGATCGACGAGGCCCACTGCGTATCGCAATGGGGGCACGACTTTCGGCCCGAGTATCGCGCGCTGGCCGCGCTCGCCGACCGCTTTCCCCAGGTGCCGAGGGTTGCGCTTACCGCGACCGCCGACCTGCCGACCCGTGCCGAGATCATCGAACGGCTGCGCCTCGAGCAGGCCAACGTTTTTCTGCACAGCTTCGACCGCCCGAATATCCAGTACCGGGTTGCCGAACGCGGCAGCGCCAAGCAGCAGCTTCTCGATTTCATAGAACGCGAACATGACGGCGAGGCCGGGATCGTCTATTGCCTGTCGCGCCGCAAGACCGAGGAAACCGCAGAATGGCTCAATCAGCGCGGCAAGACCGCGTTGGCCTATCATGCCGGGCTGCCCGCGCAGCTGCGTCAGACCCATCAGGCGCGGTTTCTGCGCGAAGAGGGCGTGATCGTGTGTGCGACGGTGGCCTTCGGCATGGGCATCGACAAGCCCGACGTGCGCTTCGTGGCCCATGTCGATCTGCCGGCGAGTATCGAGGCCTATTACCAGGAAACCGGGCGCGCCGGGCGTGACGGTGCCCCGGCCACCGCCTGGATGCTCTATGGCCTCAACGATACGGTGCAGCGCTCGCGCATGATCGAGCAGGGCAATGCCCCCGAAGAGCGCAAGCGCGTGGAACGCAGCAAGCTCGATGCAATGCTGGCCTACTGCGAGCTGGCCAGCTGTCGGCGGGTCAGCCTGCTGGGTTATTTCGGCGAACAGCGCGAACAGCCCTGCGGCAACTGCGATACCTGCCTGAACCCGCCCGAAACCTACGATGCGACCCGGCTGGCGCGGATGGCGCTATCGGCGATCTATCGCACCGGCCAGCGCTTCGGCACCGGTTACGTGATCGACCATCTACGCGGCAGCGCAAGCGATCGGGCGGTTGAACTCGGCCACGACGGGCTGTCGACCTTCGGCGTGGGCGCCGAGGTGGAAACCAAGCAATGGCGATCCATCATCCGCCAGCTTATCGCCCTGGGATATGTACGCGTCGATCCCGCCTACGGCGGTCTGGCCCTGGGCGCGCACTGCAAGCCGCTGCTCAAGGGCCGGGAGACACTGGAGCTGCGCGTGGATCGCAGCGGCAAGCGCGGGCGCGCGCGCAGCCGCCTGAAAAAGGAACTGCCGCCCATCGAAATGGAAGACGAACCGTTGTGGGAAGCACTGCGGGAGCTGCGTCTGCGTCTGGCCAAGGAACAGGATGTCCCGCCCTACGTGATCTTTCACGATGCCACCCTGCGCGAGATGCTGGCACGCCGGCCCACGAGCACCGCAGAACTGGAGAACGTACCGGGCATCGGCGAGAAGAAACGCGACGCCTATGGCCGTGAATTCGTCGACCTGATCGCCGAATACACGCGCTGACCGCTCGCAACACGGCGGCTTGGATTACGAATTCGCAACCCGGCCCAAAAATAGATTATTCAGTCGGTGGTTTCTCGGCTTGATCACGCGCATGTGCGAGAGCACGCGCCGCACTCGATCGTCGTGAACTCTTTGGCAGAAACAACCGACACGGGCCCGCGTTTCTTTTGGTGGCGTTCAAAGCAGCGGCCGCAGGCAGCTGTTCCGGCGGGGGATCAATAGGGCAGTTCGCCCCAGCGAAACGCCGGTTCCGCGGCGCCATAGAGCGCATGTGGATGGCCGCCTAGCGTGGCCCATAGCTGGTCGCCGTAGTCGTAGTGCCACCACTCGCTGGGCAGGTTGACGAAGCCGGCATCGCCCATCGCGTGATAGAGCAGGCGCCGGTTGTCGCGCCAGTTCAGGGGCTGCGCGTCGTCGCCCGGCGCGGTTTCGAAATACGCCGTATGCGAGGTATCGCTCATGGCATCGAAGTCGCTGCCCATGGCGAGCAGTCGGCCCTGGTCGTCGGCGATGGACAGATCGACCGCGCCACCGGTCAGATGATAGGGCGGGCTCTGAGCGAGATCGGGCATGGGGCGGGATACGAATTCGTCGATATGCTCGAGCCCGCCGCCTTGCTCGAGTTCACGGGCAAAGCGCTCGAACAGCCAGCGCTGCAGAGACAGCGGACGCCATGCATCGAACAGCACCAGCCGATAGCCCGAGGGCAGCGACGCGGCTGCCTGTAGCAGCCGTTCCAGCACGCCTTCGCGCACAAAGCACTCGGGCAGGGCGCCCGGCAGGCCTTCCAGATGGTAGCGCGGGCGTACCAGCACGCGGTCGGGGGCCAGGCTCGCGGGCACCAGCGCTTCGCCGTTGTCGGCAATGGGCAGATGGCGAACACGGGCGCTATCCACGGGGGCGGCAACGGGGACCGGGCGTTCAATCATCGAGGTGTCTCCTCAGGGCCTGTCTACATTAACGAAATCGGCGTGCCGCGAACCATTTTCGCGCAATCCAATGCGCGGCGAGCGTGGCGTTGTTTCGCGGCATGAGCGAGCTGCAATGTCGCGCTGCTCGTCGTTCATTGGGCTCACCAAATATCGCGCCTCGCGCCCTGCCTGGCGAACTTCCGGCACGCAGCGCGCAGATTGGCGCTCGCGTTAACAGGCCGTAGAACCATCAGCCGAGCCGGCGTTTGCCGCCGCCGGGCCGAGTAACGCCGCCATGGCCCGATCGCGACTCATGGCGGGCGGTGCAATGCGGTAGATCAGCGTGCCCAAAATCAGCCACACCAACAGGATGATGTATTCGTGCGGCCACAGCAGCGACATGCCGGTTCCCGGCAGGAGCGTGAGCAGGATGATCGCGGTAGCCGCGAGCGCGCCGATTGCGGGCAGCAGCAGCCAGCGTACGCGATAGGGCGGGTCGGCATCCGGCTGCAGGGACCGTATGCGGTAGAGGCTGGCCACGGCCAGCAACCAGGCCAGGCCGATATAGATGCCGCCGGTATCCAGAAACCAGGTCAGCGCGGCCTCGCCCAGCCCGCCCAGGGCGAGCACTAGAATCAGCGTGAACAGCAGGGCCGCATCGGGCGTGCCACGGTGTGCGTCGACGCGGGCGAAAACACGCGGAAACAGGCCGGCACGGGCCAGCGCCAGCATCACCCGCGAGCTGGCCGCGAACAGGGCAATGAAGCTGGTCAGAAGCCCAAGTAGGGCAATGGCGTAGGCGCCCCAGGCCAACGCCGGAAATCCGGCGATACGGTAGGCATCGATCGTGCCTTGCTCGAGTTCGGCAGTGCGTTGCCAGGGGATGACCCATGCCGAGGCGGTGAGCACGACGACATAGAACGTGCCGGCCAGTACGACCGTGGTCATCACGGCCACGCCAATGAGCCGCGGTGACAGGCGTGCGTCTTCGGCGAGCATACCCACCAGTGAAAAACCGGTCAGAAAGGTCATCGCCGGCAACACGAAGCGCAGCGTATCGGCCACGGGCCTGCCATCGGCCGCATAGGCCGGCCAGAAATTATCAAGTTCGCCGTAGCCGAACCCCACGAGGGTCAGGCCCAGGCCGATCAACAGCATGGCGAGGAACAGCGAGATCTGCACGCCGCCGCCGAGTTTCAGTCCGTGCCGGTTGATCGCATAGACGGCAATCGCCAGGGTCGCGCCAATGAGCAATACCGGGGCATGGACCGTCTCGCCGGCCAGGGTATAGAGCGCGCCGCTGTGGATGGCCGGAAACACCCTCGCAAGCAGGCCGCCGGCGGCCGCCACATAGAACGCCAGCGAGCTGACATAGGCACCGATCAGCAGCCAGCCGGCCACGAAAGCCGTGGGCCGTCCGAAGGCCACAAACGTATACACGATTTCGCCGCCGGCACGCGGGTAGCGCGACGCCAACTCGGCATAGGCAAAGGCAACACAGGCAGCCAGCACCGCGCCTATGATCAGGCCGAATATCTCGCCGCCGGCACCGTAGGCGGCAAAGAACTCGCCGTTGGTATAGATCCAGCTCGTACCGAGCACGCCGGCCGCGCCCATGGCGATCAGGCCGAACAGGCCCAGGCTCTTGTTGAGGTCGCCCATCGAGGTCAACCGGGACGTGTCGACTGCATGATGCACGCAGTGTGGCGGTATTGCGTACGCATGCAAAATGCCGCGCCGTGCTCAGTCAAATCAGCGGCCGCTTCAACCGCCGGCTGCTGCGCCGGCGACGAACGTATTGCGGTCGCTTAAAAAGTGCGCGGGCGGCGGCCTTGCATCGCCGTCGCCCGCGCTGTCTTATCGATGCCCCGCACTCGCGCGTGGCAGGTCTTGGCTCAAAGCGCCGCCGCGAGCTCCGCGGCTTCACGTATGGCCCGTTTGGCGTCGAGTTCGGCGGCCAGCTGTGCGCCGCCGATTACGTGGGTCTTGACGCCGCGCGCGCCGAGCGTGTCGGCGAGTTCGCGCCGCGTCTGCTGACCGGCACAGATGACCACGGTATCCACGTCCAGAACCTGGGGCTGATCGTCGACCCGAATATGCAGCCCGGCATCGTCGATACGCTCGTAGGTGACGCCGCCCATCATGTGCACGCCCTTGTGCTTGAGCGAGGCGCGATGGGCCCAGCCGCTGGTCTTGCCCAGCCCCTTGCCGGGTTTGGCGTCGGTACGCTGGAGCAGCCAGACCTCGCGCGGCGAGGGTTCCGGGTCCGGCTTAATGAGCCCGGCTTCATGGGTCAGGGTCGGGTCTACCCCCCATTCATCGAAGAATTTCTGTTTGTCCTCGGCCGGCGACGGACGTGTATGGGTGAGAAATTCGCTTACGTCGAAGCCGATACCGCCCGCGCCGATTACGGCAACGCGGCGTCCGGCCTCCACGCGGCCGGTGATGATATCGATATACGAGGCCACGCTTGGGTGCTCGATACCCTCGATCGCCGGGGTACGCGGGTTCACGCCGGTGGCGATCACGCGTTCGTCGAAGCCCATCGCGACCAGATCGTCGGCATCTACGAGCGTATTCAGCCGGATATCCACGCCGAGCAGTTCCAGTTTGCGCGCGTAGTAGCGCAGCGTTTCGTAGAACTCTTCCTTACCAGGGATACGCTTGGCCATGTTGAACTGGCCCCCAATTTCGCTGGCGCCGTCGAACAGCGTAACCCGATGGCCGCGTTCGGCCAGCCGCGTTGCGGCTTCCAAACCCGCCGGGCCGGCGCCCACCACGGCGATATCGCGGATTTTCTTTGCCGGGCCGAAATTGAGCTTGGTTTCATGGCCCGCCCGCGGGTTGACCAGGCAGCTCGCGCGCTTCCATTGAAAAGTGTGGTCGAGACAGGCCTGGTTGCAGGCGATACAGGTATTGATTTCGTCAACGCGGGCGCTGGCCGCCTTGTTGACGAACTCCGGATCGGCCAGGAACGGGCGGGCCATCGACACCATGTCCGCGGTGCCGTCTGCCAGCAGCGATTCGGCCACGTCCGGCATGTTGATACGGTTGGTGGTGCACAGGGGCAGGGCGACTTCGCCCTTGAGCTTTTTCGTCACCCAGGCAAAGGCGGCCCGGGGCACGCGTGTCACGATGGTGGGAATACGGGCCTCGTGCCAGCCGATGCCGGTATTGATAATCGTCGCGCCCGCGGCCTCCACGGCCTTGGCCAGGCGTACGATTTCTTCCCAGCGCTGGCCGTTTTCCACCAAGTCGAGCATCGACAGGCGATAGATGAGTATGAAATCGGGCCCGAGGGCCTTGCGGATGCCCTCGACGATCTCGACCGCGATCCGCTGACGGTTCTCGACGCTGCCGCCATATTCATCGTCGCGGTCGTTGACGCGCTCCACGAGGAACTGGTTGATCAGATAGCCTTCCGAGCCCATCACCTCCACACCGTCGTAGCCGGCCTCGCGCGCGAGCTCGGCACAACGGATATAGTCGCGAATGGTGTTCTTGACCCCCTGGGTGGTCAGTCTTTTCGGCTTGTAGGGCGTGATCGGCGACTTGCGATCGGACGCCGACACGATGAACGGGTGATAGCCGTAGCGGCCGGCATGCAGGATCTGCATGCAGATCTTGCCGCCCTCGGCATGCACCGCGCGGGTGATCTTGCGGTGTGGCCAGACATGCAGGCGATGCGACATCTGCCCGGCCATCGGCGAGACCCAGCCGGCCACGTTCGGCGCGATGCCGCCGGTGACGATCAGGCCGACGCCGCCCGCCGCACGCTCGGCAAAATAGGCCGCCAATTCGTCGTAATGCCAGAAGAAATCCTCCATGCCGGTATGCATGGATCCCATTAGCACGCGGTTCTTGAGCTGGGTAAAGCCCAGGTCCAATGGCTCGAACAGTTTTGGGTAATCGCTATTATTCATCGTCTTCCTCGAAGGCCGTCGCACGGCGATTATATCGGGGGTTTGTCTGTAACCGGGATCACCGTGATGTTTGCGCTCTGCGGCGAAGGAACGATTGTGGTCGTGGCATCGCTATGCCAGTGTCGGCTCGAAAGGAGAGTGCGGCATGATGTCAATAGAATCGCACGTCAAGGAGATCGAACGCGTTACAGCCGGCACGTTCAGCGGGCGCGACACGGCCGTGGTGCAATCGTGGCGGCGCTGCGTGAACGATTACCGGCTGGACCCGGCCAACGCCCGGGACGCCTACATCGTTCCGCAGGCACGCCTGCGCGAGCATCAGGAACAGGCCGAAGCGTTGATTCGTATCAGCCGTGCCGGCCTGGCATCGCTGTTCGATCAGGTTGCAGCCGATGACTACGTGCTGCTGCTATCCGATGCCCGGGGCGTCGCGGTGGATTATCTGGGCCATCCGCGCCTGGATCGCGAACTGCGCGATGCCGGGCTCTACCTGGGGGCGGAATGGTCGGAAAGCCGGGCGGGCACCTGTGCGGTTGGGGCCTGCCTGGTCAGCGGCGAAGCGGTGACGATCCACCAGGATGACCACTTCGACCCGACCCATACCCCGCTGACCTGCACCGCCGCGCCCATCTTCGACACCCAGGGCGAATTGGCGGCGGTACTGGATATGTCGCAGCTGCGCTCACCGGCACCCAAAAGCAGCCAGCGGCTGGCGCTGCATCTGGCCAAGGCCACGGCACGGCGTATCGAGATGGCGAACCTCGTGGCGCGAACCGGCGACGAGTGGGTGCTGAGGCTTTCGCGCACGCCGGATTTCCTCGACACCGCGCCCGACGCAGCCCTGTCGCTCGACGGCGCCGGGCGTATATCCGGCGTCACCGGCAGTGGGCTCGCCGCCCTGGAGCGCAGGCTCGGCTGGCCGATCGGTGCGCCTCGGGCATTGATTGGCCGCCCCATTTCTTCACTGTTCGATATCGGTATCGACGACTTGCCCGCGTTCATGCGCGGTCAGCCGACGGGTGACCGCCTGCTGCATGCCAACGGCCGACCCTTGCTGTTTGCCAGCGCCATGTCGCCCGCCGACGGTGACCGCTTGGCCAGCTCAGCTAGACCGGCCAGACCGCGGTCGTGGCTCGATTCGACCGCCACGCAGCGGCAGGGCGATGCCCGCGTACAGGCCATGCAACAGCATGCCGCAAAGCTGGCGAAACGCCGTATTCCGATCCTCATTCAGGGCGAAACCGGCACGGGTAAGGAAGTGCTAGCCCGGGCCATTCATGCCGACTGTAACGAGGGCGGGCGCTTCGTGGCCGTCAATTGCGCGGCGATTCCCGAACACCTCATCGAGTCCGAGCTGTTTGGGCATGTACCCCATGCCTTCACCGGCGCGGCCCGCAAGGGCCGAACCGGGCTTATCGAATCCGCCCAGGGCGGCACGTTGTTTCTCGACGAAATCGGCGATATGCCGTTATCGCTTCAAACACGCTTGCTGCGCGTGCTCGCAGAGAGCGAAGTCGTACCGGTCGGCGGCGTCGAGCCCCGGCCGGTCGAACTACGGCTGATATCGGCCACCCATCAGGCCTTGGAAACCCGGCTGGCCGAAGGGCGTTTTCGCGAGGATCTCTACTACCGGCTGAATGCCGCGACGTTGCACCTGCCGGCGCTGCGCGAACGCAGCGATCTCGATGCGTTGCTGGGCGAACTGCTCGTCGACATTGGGAATCGTTATAACGCGCATTATCAGATCGACCCGAAGGCGCGGCGACTGCTTCACACCTATCGTTGGCCGGGCAATGTTCGTGAGCTGCGCAACGCCTTGGAAGTGGCAAGCGCACTATGCGACAACGGCCTGATCCGCCGCGAACATCTGCCTGAGGCAATCCGCCAGCCTGCCGGTGGCGATCCCCGCGCGCTGCTGCACCGGCTTGAACAGTGCCAGGGCAACGTCTCGGCGCTGGCCCGCGAGCTGGGCGTCAACCGCTCTACCGTACATCGCTGGCTCAGACGCGCTCGAAGCTGACCGCCTGTCGCCCCACCTGTGGCAATACCTGTTGCACCGCATGCGTTACACCGCCCGCACATCGGGCGCTAACGTAAGCTAAAACAAGGCGTTAAACGAACGGCACGGCTCTTGCTCCAGTGGCTACAACCGCCGTTGGAGGGTCAAGAACAGGTACAGAAGAGATGCCATTGGGAAACAGCGTGGCGCTGGCCGGGCGGCGGCCTGCGTTTGCCCGGCGACCCGTACGCCGCGGTGTGCCCACGGCAATTGCCCTCGACGACGGTTTTCACCGTAGTTCAGACCAAAAAAAACGGGGCCAATCGAACGCCCTTTAACCGTCCCGAAAAATGCAAGGAGGAGAGTCCATGCTGGACACAACCGTGGCCGTAGAAGCCAACAACGTACTCAACCGTCTCGACGAAGCGCTGACACAAAATGATATCGAGGCGGCCCTCGAACTGTTCGCCGATGAGTGCTATTGGCGGGATATGCTCGCTTTCACGTGGAACATCAAGACCGCGGAAGGCAAAAACGGCATCCGCGATATGCTGTCCGAATGCCTCGAACAGGCCCAGCCGCACGCCTGGGCGCTCAATGCACGCGAATCGGTGACCGAAACCGACGGCGTGATCGAAGCGTGGTTCGAGTTCGAAACCGAGGTTGCCCGCGGCAGCGGATTCATGCGCATCCGGGACGGTCTGATCTGGACGCTGCTCACCACGATGGACGAGCTCAAGGGGTATGAAGAGGCCACCGGCACAGCCCGACCGCTGGGCGCGAAACACGGCGACGATCAGGGCAAGCCTACCTGGAAGGAAGAACGCGACCATGAGCTGGCATCGCTCGGAGTGGATACCCAGCCTTACGTGCTGATCATTGGCGGCGGGCAGGGCGGTATTGCCCTCGGCGCGCGTTTGCGCCAGCTCGGGGTGCCGGCCTTGATTATCGAGAAAAACGAACGTGCCGGCGACTCATGGCGCAAGCGCTACAAGTCGCTATGCCTGCACGATCCGGTCTGGTACGACCATCTGCCCTATATCAAATTCCCGCGCAACTGGCCGGTTTTCGCGCCGAAGGACAAGATCGGTGACTGGCTTGAGATGTACGCGCGTGTCATGGAACTCAACTACTGGGGCTCCACCGAAGCACGCCGGGCGAGCTACGACGAAGCCTCCGGTACCTGGACGGTCGAGGTCGAACGCGACGGGCAAACCATTCCCCTCAAGCCCCGCCAGCTGGTGCTGGCCACCGGAATGTCTGCCAAGGCGAACGTACCGGACATCGAAGGCCAGGATGTCTTTACCGGCGTTCAGCAGCATTCCTCGGAACACCCGGGGCCGGACGGGATGACGGATAAAAAGGTGGCCGTGATCGGCTCCAACAATTCGGCCCACGATATCTGTGCCGCGCTGGCGGAAAACGGCGGCGATGTCACCATGATTCAGCGTTCGTCCACGCATATCTCGCGCTCCGAATCATTGATGAAGTATGCGCTGGGGCCGCTCTATTCGGAGGAGGCGCTCGCCAACGGGATTACCACCGAGAAGGCGGATATGTTGTTCGCCTCCATCCCCTACGCGATTCTGGCCGATTTCCAGAAGCCGCTGTTCGACGAGATACGTCGGGTCGACGCCGACTTCTACAACCAGCTCGAAAAGGCCGGTTTCATGCTCGATTTCGGCGCCGATGACTCGGGCCTGTTCATGAAGTATCTGCGCCGGGCATCGGGCTATTACATCGACGTCGGCGCCTCGCAGATGATTATCGACGGCCGTATCAAACTCGAAAGCGGTGCCGAAGTGGCCCGCCTGACCGAAAACAGCGTCCAGCTCGAAGATGGACGAGAAATCCCGGCCGGCGTCGTGATCTATGCGACCGGCTACGGATCGATGAACGGTTGGGCGGCGGACCTGATTTCTCAAGAGGTGGCCGACAAAGTCGGCAAGGTCTGGGGCCTGGGCTCCGACACGCCCAAGGATCCGGGCCCGTGGGAGGGCGAACAGCGCAATATGTGGAAGCCCACACAGCAAGAAGCGCTCTGGTTCCATGGGGGGAACCTCGCCCAATCAAGGTTTTATTCGCACTTTCTTGCGCTGCAGCTCAAGGCGCGAATGGAAGGCATCGATACGCCGGTTTACGGGCAACAACCGGCCTATCACCGAAGTTAGAATTCACGTGAACTATTAATCCAGTGTAAAACGGCTGACTGAGTCAGCTGTCGGTTACCAACGCCATCGGGAGAAACGCCGGCATCTGTCCGTCGTCTCTCTCGATGGCGTCACAGCCGCTGGCCGCTGCGCGAATGCTCTCGAACAAGCGCATTATTAACCAGCAAATCATCGATTTATGGCGGGTTAATTAAAGCGGTTTCGGCCCCTTGTTCATAATTTCATGCAGGTCGATAGTCGGGGCGTTCGCACCGACGCTCGATCGATGTGTTGCGCGCAATAATATACCCGGCCATCCCCGTAAACGCGCTAAGTCGGCGTATCCACTGCCTATCTACGGTAAACTTCGGTTTGTTATCGAAGAGAACGTAGCGCATGACCGAATTTTCGGTTGTAGAGAAGCGAGCGCGTGAGCGCGTGGGAGGCGTCGACGCGCTCGAGTCCCGCCTGATCCGGCCTGAACCACCGGAGTCGCTCGCCATGATCGGCGACGATCGTTATTTGTCGGTCATGAATCGCCGGATATTCAGGGCCGGGCTGACACACCGCCTCGTCGATGCGCGCTGGCCGGCGTTCGAGATTGCGTTCGCAGATTTCAACGTCGATACGGTCGCCGCTTTTGACGATACCGACCTGCAACGTCTGGCCCGAGATGAAGCACTGATTCGTCACCGCAAGAAAATCTTCGCGGTTCGCGATAACGCGATCGCGATGCAGGCGATTATTGCCGAATTCGGCAGTTTCGGCGTTTGGCTGGCGGATTGGGCAGAGGACGAAACCGTGGAGTTGTGGCTGGAGCTGCGCACACGCTTCACCCAGCTGGGCGGCAATTCGGCGCCGGCATTTCTTCGCATGTGCGGCAAGGACACGTTCCTTCTCACCAACTGGGTTGTGCGGGCACTGGATGAATGGGGCGTCTATCGCGGACGTACGAGCAGCCGCGCCGCGCTCATGCAAATTCAACGGGTATTTGATACCTGGCATCAGGAGAGTGAACGTCCGCTATGCCAACTCAGCCAAATACTCGCATTATCAATAGATTAGAGCGTATATCGAATGTCGGTTAAAGGTTTTTTTCGGAATGTGTTTTTGGCGGCGTTGTGCGTAACGGCCGTGGTCCTGGTATCGGGTTGCGGACAGGGCGCGACAAACACGGTTACGGTCACCGGCGTGCTTGACCTCGGCGGCGCGGATGCGTTGCCCGAAAAAGCCACCGCGCGTATCAGCATATTCGAGCAACGGCCGGGCGGGGGCGAGAAGCGGATTGTCGCCGAGCGTACCCTGCACGATTTGGAAAGTAAGTCGATCAAATTCACGGTCGATATCGAGCGTGATCTCATTGATCCCGACGGCGACTACCGCCTGCGTGGCGAGATTCTTTCGGCCGATGGCGCGATCCTTTGGCATTCAGAAAAGGTAAGAAAAATCAGTCCGTCGCAAGGGGAATCGGAGGTTCGACTTGAACTGGTGCCGAACGCAAGCGATGCCGATCTCAGCTTCGAGCAGTTTCGTTGCGACGATGGTTTTCACTTCGCGGCGGCGATACGCCCGGAGCGCGTAGTGGTGCGTCTGGGCAACCGACGATTGGGCATGCCGGCGACAGAGCGTAGCGATACGTTCCAGGGTGAGCACGGCAATCAGCTCGTACGAAACGCGCAGGGCATCGAGGTCCGTATCGATGACAGCGCGCACAAGAACTGTTCGGTGGTCGCCAACCAGTCGCCGCCTGCGACCGATGAAGCATCGTCCGAGCCGCAGACCGAGGCGTCCAGCCCGGGTAAGAACGAGCACGAGACCTCTGCGGGGCAAGAACGCGCCGAAAAAGACACAAGCAACTGAATTGGGCGGGCCGAGCGCTATAGGTTGGCGAGGTCGCCAGTCGCGTTAAGCCCACCGGCAGCATAGCCACGTCTTTCGGGGCGGGCGCTCGGCTATGGCCGCGCCGCGCGTCGGGCAGTTATGATAATCGTCGGCGTTGGAAACGAAGCGGGCCGACGCTTGGGGAGCAGGCGTGAGCACGCCTGTGCTGCGGCGGCGCAGCGCCTTTCAGGGGGAACGGATGATTAGCGACGTCGAACGCGGTATATCGCTATCGCGCTCCGGGGCCTTGGTGCTGTATCTCGTGCTCTCGAGCTTGCTGCTGGCGTGCGGCAGCGACCAAGAGCAGGCACCGCCAGAGCCGAAACCCATTACCTGGGCGATCGTGCAAACCGCCGAGAACGGCCACACGCGTTCGATTAGCGGCGTGCTGCAAACGCCGCAGCGCGCGCCGATGGCGTTCGAGGTGCCAGGACGCGTGGCTAGCGTGAATGTCGAAACCGGCGGCGTATTCGAACGCGGCGATGTATTGGCTGCGCTCAACGACCGCAGTTATTCGCTCACACTGGCTCAGCGCAAGGCCGAGCTGGCAGAAGCGCGCGCGGCGAGCGAACTTTCCCGAACGCGTTTTGAAAGAGCGCGTGCATTGCGTGAATCCAACGCGATTTCGCAGGCCCAGTACGACACTGATGCCGCCACGCTTGCGAGCGACCGCAGTCGGGTGGACACGGCACAGGCGCGCGTCGATATCGCAGCGAAGGATCTGTCGGATACCCGTCTGATCGCGCCTTATGATGGCACCGTCGCCCGGCGGCACATCGAACCCGCCCAGCGCGTGCCGGCGGGAGAAACCGCGCTCGAGATCCAGAGCCGCGACGATGGCATGGAAGTCGTGGTGTCGGCACCTGAGACATTGATCAACCGCCTCGACCGCGATGCAATGCATATCGTGACTCTCGCGGTGACACCGCAGAGCGCGATGATGGCGAAAATCACTGAAGTGGGCACGGACGCCGGTGATCGCAACGCCTATCCGGTCACACTGGCCATACCCGAGCCGATTGCATCCGCCCGCGCCGGCATGACGGCCGAAGTGACATTGCGCCTGGTCGCTGATGTGGGTGATGCGTCGGACGGGCAGGACAATATCGAAATCCCGGTCACCGCATTCGCACAGGGCGCGGATCGACAGACGTTCGTTTATGTCGTGAATGAAAGCGACCGCCTCGAGCGCCGCGGCGTAACCGTGGCCGATATCAGCGGCGACAAGGCGCTGGTGGCTGACGGTCTTCGGGTGGGTGAGATCGTCGCCAGCCAGGGCGTGGCGTTCTTGCACGAAGGCCAGGCAGTCACCCGTATCGGCGTGGGCGCGCGCCAGTTCAACGAATAACGCCTGCCATGAACATCAGCCAGCTCGCGCTTCGCTATTGGCCGGTGGTGCTGATGCTCGTCGTGGTGGCCACGGTGGCCGGCGTTTTGAGCTATTTCTCGCTGCCCACGCGGGAAGATCCGGAGATCACTATCCGCGAGGCCGTGGTCACCACGCATTTCGAAGGCCTGTCCGCCGAGCGTGTCGAGTTGCTGATCACGAAGACGCTCGAAGAAGCGATTCGCGAGGTGCCGGAGGTCGAGCAGATTCGAAGCACGTCCATGCCCGGCACGTCGATCATCCACGTTGAAGTTCAGGACCAATATTTCGACCTGGAGCAAATCTGGGACGAAATGCGGCACAAGATCGAAGCCGTGCGCGACGACTTGCCGCAGGGTGCGTCCAAGCCGCACGTCAACGACGATTTCGGCGACGTGGCCGTGGTGACGGCCGCGCTGACCTCCGACGATTTCAGCATGTCGCAGATGTTCGACATGGCCCAGCATATTCGCGACCGTTTATATACGGTCAAGCATACCAAGCGGGTCGATATTCTCGGGGTGCAGCCGGAACGTATCTATATCGAGACGACCAACGCCCGGCTCGCCAAGATGGGGCTGGACCCGGAACAGTTGATCGCGACGCTGGCCGATCAGAACATCATTCGTCCCGGCGGTGCGGTCGATACCGGCGGACGCCGCTTTGCCATCGAGCCGAGCGGCCAGTTCGAGGATATCGAGTCCATCCGCGAGGCGCTTATCGCGCTGCCCGATAGCGACAGCGTGGTGCCGCTTCAGGATATTGCCACGGTCGAACGCGGCTATCTCGATCCGCCCGACCAGAAGGCCTACTACAACGGCCGGCCGGCGCTGGTGTTTTCGATCGCAATGCTGTCCGGCAATAGCGTGATCGACTACGGCGAAGACGTTAAGCGCATGATCGCCACGCTGCAGCAGGATCTACCGGCCGGTTACCAGCTGGATATCGCCACGTTCCAGGCCGAGCAGGTGGCCAACACGGTCTACGGCGTCACCGTTAACGTGCTGCAGACGCTGGCCATCGTGCTCGCCGTCGTCATTCTGTTCCTGGGGCTGCGCACGGGCGTGATCGTGGGCTCGATCGTTCCGGCCGTGATGCTCGCAAGCCTTGCGGTGATGGGGTTTTTCGATCTTTCGCTGCAGCGCATGAGCCTGGCCACGCTCGTGATCGCGCTCGGCCTGCTGGTCGACAACGGCATCGTGATCGCCGAAGACTTCAAGCGGCGGCTGGAGGAGGGCGCCAGCCGCGACGATGCGCTCAAACAGACCGGTGATCAGATGGCGATTCCGCTGCTGTCGTCGACGCTGACCACCATTCTGGTATTCCTGCCTCTCATGCTTGCCGAACACGTGGCCGGCGAGTACACGCGTTCGATATCGCTCGTGATCCTTATTACGTTGCTGATGTCCTGGCTTCTGGCCATGGGGCTGACGCCGCTGCTGTGTTATCGCTTCATTCGTGTCGAACCCGGCCGCGGTACGGGGCCGGCGGCGGGCACGGCGCGATTCTCGGAACGCCTGTTTCGGCGTATGAACGGCCTGTATGAAAAACGGCTTCGTCGCGTCATGCAGCGGCCGGTCTTGTTCCTGCTAGCCATGCTGGTACTGCTGGTGGTGTCGGTGGTCGGCCTGAACCGTGCGCCGGCGAAATTCTTTCCCGATTCCGACCGTGCGCAGATTCTCGTTTATGTCGATCGCCCGGCCGGCTCGCCGAGCACGGCCACCGACGCGGCGATCCAGCAGATGATGGCGGTTGTGGATGACGCCGAGCGTTTTCCTTATGTACGCGACTTCGCTGCCTATGTCGGCTTCGGTGGGCCGCGTTTCGTGCTTTCGCTAACGCCCGTCGACCCGGCGCCGTTTCGGGGCTTCATGGTCGTCAATATCGACGACTACGCGCATATGGATCGCGCGGAAGAGGAAATTCGCGCCGCGCTCAATGCCGAGGTGCCGTCGGCAAGGGCGCGCGTCAAGCGCATGTTTCTGGGGCCCAGTGATTCGAGCCAGCTCCAGATTCAGATAAAGGGCCCGGATGCCGACTATATCTATGCGCAGGCGAGTCGGATCGAGAGTCTGATGGCAACGGTGGCGCATACCATCGACGTACGCCACGACTGGGAGAACCGTATCGATGCCATTCGCGTGGATATCGACCAGGCGAGGGCGCGCCGCGCGGGGGTGACGTCGGCCGACGTCGCACGGTCCATGAGCCAGTATTTCGACGGGCGCACGATCACCGAATTTCGAGAGGGCGACGATATCTTCCCGGTCGTGCTGCGCGCGGCCGACGCTGAAAGGCACGATCTCGACCGGGTGAAGTCACTGTCGGTGTTTTCCCAGTCGCAGGGGCATAGCGTGCCGCTGGTGCAAATCGCGGACTTCGAGCTCGTACCTAGGTTTGGGGTGATCGCGCGCGAGGATATGGCACGCACGGTTACCGTCGAAGCCCGCAATACGCAGTTGTCGGCCGAAGACATGCTTCCGCGCCTGCAGGCCCGACTCGACGAAATCGATGCCTCGCTTGCGGCCCATCACCATATCGAGATCGACGGCGTCGTCGAGGAATCGGCCGAAGGCCAAGCCGCCTTATCCGCGAATTTCCCCCTGTGTGCGGGGGCGATGCTTTTGCTGCTGGTTATTCAGTTCAACGGCTATCGGCGGCCGTTGATCATTGTCGCAACGTTGCCGTTGCTGCTCATCGGTGCAGTGATCGGGCTGTATGTCATGCGCGCCAATTTCGGCTTCATGGAAATACTCGGCCTGTATGCGCTCGCAGGGATTCTTCTCAATAACGGTATCGTGCTGCTAGACCAGATTGAAATAGAACGGGCCGCTGACAACACAACGGCCTACGAGGCGGTCATCTCTGCCTGCGTACGCCGTTTGCGTCCGATCATGATGACCACCATCACGACCATCCTCGGTCTGCTGCCGTTGATCATCTTTCACGACGCCTTGTTTTACGGCATGGCCAGCGTGCTGGCGTTCGGCCTGGCCGTGGGCACGCTGCTTACTCTCGGTGTCGTACCAGTGCTTTACTGCCTGGTGTTTCGCGTAAGCAAGCCGGATGCGGCAGAGCACGGAACCGCGCGGTGATTCGCATCAAGCGGATAGGCGGCTGCGAATAACTTCATCGCCGGCCGATACAGATTGGATGAAGACGAGTATCAACTACTTTGCCATGGCCTTGGCCGTAGCCGCGGGCGTGTACGTGGGGAATCTGGCAACGGATTTCACGCGGCTTTGGGTCACAACTTCGATGCTTTCCGAGGCGATAGCGCGACAGCCATCGTTCACGGTCAACGAACAGCTGGCCAAGGAGCGCGGCCCACAGGCAGCGCGCGAACAGCGTCAGCGCTCTGACCAGATGCTTGAGCAACGCAAGGCGTCGCCCGATGGTCGTCGTCTTTATGTGCAATGCGACGTGTGGCGTCGAAACTACGATAAGACACCGACCGATACGACGCGGCGATACGCGGATTTCTACTGTGACCAGTATCGCCAGTACCTGGATACCGGCGTCATTACCAACGACAAGCCGCCGTTCTAGCTTGTTGAATGTTCGAGTGGTGACGGCTGCGGGCATTAGCTATAGCAACCGATTCGGGTGTGTGCGTGATCCGGCCGCGAGCGTGGGTGTGAATGTCACGATGCGGAGCCGTCTAATGGAGAACCGATTCGCTGCACCCGCTGGCTATTGCGATCGATAACCGGCGGGCTAAGCATGGACGCGATGTGGGCTAGTACTCTCTACGCAAGCATATAAGACTGTTCATAATGTATATTATGTTAAATACAATATTAAGCTGGCCAACGGCCTGTGTTTCGCGGATATATTCGCACCGCCTGGCTCCTACTTCATAGAGTCGGCGATAGTCGCTTCGAATTCGTTTTCGATGCGACCGGCCAAATGGGTCGCAAACTGATTTACGACACGAGCCGCCAGAACAGGCGTGCGCGTGTCCACACAGACACGCGCTTCTGACAGTTGCGCGAGGTTCGCGACGGCCTAGCGCGCTGCAGCGATCGCCGGTCGGATTTGTGAGCCCTTACGCGACAGCAGCATCTGGGTGCCGAGGATGACGGCGGCCGCAGCCAGCACGGCCCACTGGGCGCCCATACCGCTCGCGACGCCGGCGACGAACCCCAGGATGAAAAACACGGCGACTAGCGTGGTGACCCACGACGCGACCGTCTGGCGGTGGATATTCAAAAGCATGCCATGCTCCATTGATGTGATTGACGACCGGCCCAAGCCGTTTCGGTCAGTCGGCAGCAAACTCGCCCGCAGCGCCATCTGGAGGCTGGCCACGCGCGTGCTTTCTGCCCGACGTCATTCATACAAGCACCCTATTTTACGGCCCTTGTATGACGTTCTTGACCGTTTGCGACGTTTTTTTTGAGATATTTCGCAATCGTCTAGTGCGCGCGCCGTCGCGGCCTCAAATTCATTCACGTCGCTTCATTATTCGGCTCCGCGAACCAGCGATAAACGCTGGGCAGTACGAGCAGCGTCAACAACGTCGAGGTCACCAGGCCACCGATGACGACGGCGGCGAGCGGTCTTTGCACGTTCGAGCCAATGCCGTCGGCCAGCAACAAAGGGATCAGACCGAGGATCGCGGTGAGCGCGGTCATCAGTACTGGCCGCAGCCGATGTTCCGCGCCTGTACGCACCGCCTCATGCAAGGTGTGGCCCTCGTTTCGTAACTGGTTGATATAGGCGACCATGACCACGCCGTTCTGAACTGCGACGCCGAACACGGCGATGAAGCCCACGGCGGCCGGCACGGATAAATACAGGCCGGCAATCCATAGCGTGAAGATGCCCCCGATGATTGCGAACGGAACATTGAGAAAAATCAGTGCAGCATACCGCAGGCTGGAAAATGCGCTGTAAAGCAGCAGAAAGATCAGCGCCAGTGTGACCGGAACGACCAGATAGAGCCGCTTCATCGCGCGTTGCTGATTTTCGAACTGGCCACCGAAATCTACGAAATACCCGGCCGGCAAATCGATCTCACGATCGATGCCTTGCCGCAGGTCGGTGACCACCCCGCCCATGTCCCGCCCGCGCACATTCATCTGTACGAACAGTCGGCGACTGGCGTTGGCGCGCGAAATCTTTTTCGGCCCGGTCCGTATATCGATATCGGCCACCCGCGACAACGGGATTAGCGCGCCGTCGGGCGCGCGCAGACTCAGGTTTCGAATCGCGTCGATACGCGAACGCTGGTCCGGTTCCAGACGCATGAAAATATCGAAGCGCCGTACGCCGTCGAAGACCTGGCCAACCCGGGCGCCGCCGACGCCCAGCGAGAGCGTCTCGAGCACGTCGTCCACGCTGATGCCAAAACGTGCAAGCGATGCGCGATCGGGGCTTATGACAACCTGCTGCTTGCCGCCCTGCTGCTGTACCCGGACATCCACGGCACCTTTCGTATTCCGTGCAATATCGGCAACACGGGCGCCAAGGTCGGCCAACGAGTCGAGATCATCGCCAAAAATGCTCACGACCAGCTCCGCCTGGACGCCCGAGAGCAGCTCGTCGGTACGCAACTGGATGGGCTGGGAGAAATTGTTGGCGAGGCCCGGGACGCGCTCGGCCAGGCGTGCCGCCATGGCATTCTGCAGACTTTCGTAGTTATGGCCGCCCTGCCAGGTATCCAGCGGCTTCAGATTCACCGTGGTGGCAATGACATTGACCGGCTCGGGATCGCCGCCGACCTCGGCGCGGCCCACTCTCGAATAGGCACCGGTCACTTCGTCGAACGCCCGGACCGTGGCCTGTACCCGTTTTCCGTAAGCGATGGCCGAATCGAGGCTCGCCCCGGGTGGCAGCGTGGATCGAACCATGAACGTGCCCTCGCGCAGCGTGGGGAGAAACTCCGTACCCAGCCGCGGGAATACGCTCAGGCTTGCAATGAACAACAAAACGGTGATGGCGAACACGGTACGCGGCGACGTGAGAGCGGCGTCGCGCAGCGGTCTGTAGCCGGCCTTGAGCCACGCAATCAGCCGGGGTTCGCGCAACGCGTCGGCGCGTGGAAGCACCAGTACCGCCAATACCGGAACCAGGGTGAGCGATAACAACAAGGCGGCCGCTAGGGCAAAGCTGATGGTATAGGCCATCGGTGAAAACAACTTGCCTTCCACGCCCTGCAGGGTGAACAACGGCAAGAACACCAGAATGACAATGGCAACCGCGAACACGATGGGTCTGCCGACCTCGCGCGCGGCAAGGCCCACGATACGCGCCAGGTCGGCATTGCCCTCGCCTTTGTCGCTTGCGGCGGTCTTTGCGTGTTCGCCGAGGCGGCGCACGATGTTTTCGATCATGACCACGGAGCCATCGACCATCATGCCGATCCCGATCGCCAGACCGCCCAGGCTCATCAGATTGGCGGACAGGCCCGACAGGCGCATGGCGATGAAGGCCACCAACAGGGATAACGGCACGCTCGAAACCACGATCAGCGTCGAGCGCAGATTGCCCAGAAACACATAGAGCAACCCCAGCACCAGAATCGCGCCAAGCAATAAGGCCTGGACGACCGTGCCGGTTGCCTTGTCCACGAGTTCGGCCTGGGAGTAGTACACCCGCGTGGTCATGCCTTCGGGCAGCGAATCGTTGATTTCGTCGAGCTTGGCGTTCACTCGGTGGAGCACGCGCTGGGTATCCGCACCGATGAGCTTGAGCACGTAGCCGCCCACCGACTCCTCGCCGTTGGCAATTTCGGCCCCGCGCCGGATAGCCCGGCCATAGCCCACCTCGCCGATATCCTGTACGTAGACGGGCGCGCCGTTTCGCGTGGCGATTCGAGTATTGCGTAAATCCGCCAGCCCCGCGTCACCGGCCGATACCCAGCCGTAGCCACGAACAATGTATTCCTCGCCGCCGCGTTCGATGAACGATGCGCCGACGTTGCGGTTGTTACGCGCCAGCGCAGCCCGAACATCGGCGGGCGCAAGCCCACGCGCCGTCAACGCGTCCATATCCAGTATGACCTGATACTGCTTTTCGTAGCCGCCGATCGACAGCACGCCGGTGACGCCCTCTACAGTGCGCAGTTGCGGCTTGATCAGCCAGTCCTGCGCGGTCCGTCGGTCCATGAGCGAATGATGGGCGCCCGGTTCGTTTTCGACCGAGTACATCAGGATACGGCCCAGGCCGGTGGTGATCGGTCCGAGCTGCGGCTCGCCGAGCCCGGTCGGCATTTCGCGGCGTGCGTCGGCGAGGCGTTCGTTGACCAGGCGGCGGGCAAAATAGATATCGGTGGCGTCGTCGAAATAGACGTCCACGCGCGACAGCCCGAATATCGATGTCGACTGCACCCGATCCAGCCCGGGCAGCCCATACATGCTGATTTCGATCGGATACGAAATCAGCGTTTCGATATCGACCGGTGACAACCCCGAGCTCGCGGTATAGACCTGGACCAGTGTGGGCGTGGCGTCGGGAAAGGCATCCACCGGCAGTGAGCGCAGGGAAAAGTAGCCGCCCAGCGCAAGCGCCGCGGCGGCAACCAGTACCAAAAGACGGTTCGCCATGGCCAGGCGACTGATGGCGTTGATCATGATCGGTTCGCCCTAGTGTGAATGCGTCGCGCTGCGCCCGGCGGCGGTCAGCGCGGCCTTCAAATCGAAGGCCCCCGCCACGACCAACGGCTGGCCGACCGACACGCCGCTGCTGATTTCCACCTGACCGCTGCTCTCGCGGCCCGTGGTGACCGGCGTAAAGACGAATACGCCCTCGCCCTCGCCGGGAACGAACACGCCCTGGCGAGCCCCGATCTGCTGAACCGCATCGATCGGCACTTGTGTATGGCGGCTGCCCGACGCGATCGAATCCGGGGCGTCGCCCTGCCCAGCGGCGATGGTCGCGGTCGCAAACATGCCGGCGCGCAGCAGCCCGTCGGGATTGTCCACGATCGCGCGTACCTGCACGGTCCGGGTCTGGGCATCCAACCGAGGCGATATCCAATCGACCCGCCCGGTAAAACGTGCATCCGGAAACGGACGCACATCGAAGCGCACGCTCTGACCCTCTTCCAGGTACGACAACGCCTGTTCGGCGGCATCGATCATCAGCCACATGCGGGTGTTGTCGACGATATGAATGGGCGTTTCGTTTGCATTCAGCGTTTGCCCCGCCACCAGATCGCGTCGTGCGACCACACCGGCGCGCGGCGCAATCAGTTTCATACGTGACAGCGGGACGTCGGCGCTGTCGTCGATGGCATCGATCGCCGCCTTGTCCAGCCCATACAGGTGAAGCTCTGCACGTTCTGCGCGTCGCTCGGCCCGGGCCTGTTCGTAGGCGGCACGGGTTTCGGCCAGATCGGACTCACTTACAATCTGATCGGCCGCCAGTTTGCGATCGCGTGCATACGCGGCCTGGCGTGTGCGATAGCGGGCCGTTGCGGTGAGATAGGCGGCTTTCTCCTTGCCGAGCGCGACGCTATCGAGCACGGCCAGAGTATCGCCGGCTTCCACCCGTGCGCCCAGATCGACGGCCACCGCGACCACCTTCGCTTGCAAGCGCGGGCCGACGCGTGCCACCCGGTCGGCGTCGAATTCCACCGTGGCCGGTGCTTGTATGGCTGCGCCCGGATCAGTGCCCCCGGCAGGCGCGACCCGGATGTCCAGCGCCTCACGCTGTTCGGCGTTCAACTCGACCCGATTGGGGTCGTGCTGCGTATCATCCGGTCGGTCGTGGTCGCCGCCCTCATGCGCGTCGTGCTCTGCGTGGGGACCGGAGGCGTGCACCTGTTCGCCGCCTTGTGTGCGGCCATCGTTATCAGCCGGTGCACCGTTGCAGGCAGCCTGACTCAAGAGCAGCACCACCGAACCCGCGATCGCTATCTGTCTGAATAGTCGGTTGTTCATTATTCGCCCTGCCCGTTTGCCATGACGATCAAGCCACCGGTGGCCCGTTCGAGATCGGTACCGGCCCTCACCAGCGAAGCGAGCGCGTCGAGATAATCACGACGTATATCGATGAGATTGTTCTGCGCCGAGGTGATCGCCGGGGCCCCGACCTTGCCGGCCGCAAACGAACGCCGGGTGAGTTCGAGCGTGCTCTGCGCCGCGTCAAGCACCGCATCGCTGAGCACATCGGCGCGCTCGCGTGCGGCCCGATAGGCGCTCAGGCCCGACAGCACCTGGAGACGAACCTCGCGTTGCAGGTTGGCGGCATCGAGTTGAGCCTCGGCCAGATCCGCGTCGGCGATCTGGCGTTCGCCTTCATAGCGGTGCAGCAGGGGCAACTCGAAACCAATGCCGCCGCCGGTGATATCGGCCCCGCCGGCGCTGCGCCCACCGGCTTCTTCGCGATAGAAACCGAATACCGTGAGATTGGGTATGATCTGGCGTTCGGCCAGCGCGAGTTGCTTGCGTGCGGCTACGATCCGGGCGGCCGCTGCCTGCAGATCGCCGCGCTGTTGTACCGCCCGGTCGAGCAACCGTGCCTGGTCCGGTAATTCAAGCCGGCGAAACGCGAGCTGGCCTTCGATCGACAGATGCCGTGCCGGATCGATCGCCAGCAGATTCTTGAGGCGCAATCGTGCCTGTGTGGCCGCATCGTGCGCGGCCGCTGCGAACGCCCGCGCACGCTGCAGGCCGAGTCGCGCCGCATTGGTTTCGATCCGCGTACCGGCGCCCGCGTCGAGCCGACGACGTGCATAGTCGTCAAGCTGGCGATTGGTATCGACCACGCGCTCGGCGGTAGTCACCGCCTGCTCGGCCACCAGCACCGAAAGGAATGCCGCGCGCGTGCGCGCCGCAACGGTCGCAGTCAGGTAGGCATGGTCGGCCTGAGCGGCGGCCAGGGACTGGTCGGCGGCCGCGGATCGCAGCCCCGCCTGGCCCGCAATCCAGAACGTCTGGCTGATGCGGATACCGATATCGGTATCCGCGCCGCCCGGCTGGTCGCGTCGACCGGCTTCGAGTTCGACGCGCGGATTGGACGGGACGGCCACATCGGCGTGCACCGCTTCGCCGCCCAGTCGGCGGATACGAATGGCCGCCGCACGAACCGCGGGGTTGTACTCATCAGCCCAGGCAAGCGCGGCGTCCAGCGTTAACGGCTGGGGGATTTGAACGACCGCGCCCGCGCGCACGGCCAACAGCAGCAGGCATGCACCGAACACGGTGGCGCCTGCCGTAGAACGACAGAAAGACATGAGCGAACCTCATCGCAAGGAATCGATACGCGCTGACAGGCAGCGCGCGAGGCCAACGATTCAGGCGATGGGTGGATCGATCAGTGGGGCATGCGTCAGGCTGACATACGGCTTGCCGCGGCCGGTATGCGACAGCGCCGCCCCCGCGAACTGCACGGCCGCCAGATACGACCGCAAACCCACCAGGTGAGCACTGGCGTGACAGCAATGATCGCTGTGGCTGGCGTGATCCGTGCTGCCCGGTGCCGTCGCCGGTTGCGTCGAGCGCTGTGGTCTCGATATGGGCGTGGGCGCTGCCCTGCTCCGCCGGCCAATCGATATGCCCCGCCCAAGCCTGTGTGCTGACCGCCACGAAGGCGATCAACAATACGGCGACGAGCCGTTGCAGGGTCGGATGGCGAGCGCTCATGGGCGGAATGCTAGCATAGCCCCGGCCACAGTAGCGGCGCGGCTGACAGTGCCCGGGCGCTGCCAGCCGTCGACACGCGCTGCGGGCGCGGCATTGTATTGTGTGCGATCATATTGGTTAATCGCGGTCCAGGCGTGGTTCAAGCGATACCCCATAACACGGCCCGCTCGTCGCCCTGGTGACACGCGTTGGCGCAAGCGGCTAATGTCGGAGCACATGACAGACACTCTTATCTCCTTTACTGATCGTCGGCGTGATACACGGCCAGCTGCGACGCCACGGGCGCAATGGCCGGCCTGGCCCGTCTACGGCCTGATCGACGATCTCTACCCGGTGGTCGCGGGCTGGCATGCCGACGGGCATCGTGTCGTGCTCGCGACGCTGGTGGCCGTTACCGGCTCATCGCCCCGTCCGCTCGGCAGCGAGATGGCAATCAATGATCGCGGCGAAGTGGCCGGCTATGTATCCGGCGGCTGCGTGGAAGGCGCCGTCGCGGCGCAGGCGCTCGATGTGCTCAAAACGGGCGAACCGGTCATGCTTGACTATGGTGCCGGTAGCCCGGTGCTGGACGTACAGCTGACCTGCGGCGGTCGTATTGGCATATTCGTACGCGCGCTTGAGGAGCCGGGCGCGTTTATCCAGCATTGGGAGCAAGCGCGCGACCAGCGACAGCCACTGAATGTGGCGATCGACCTAGATACCGGCACGCACCGCTACGGGTCGGCGCAGCCCGCAGGCAGTGATCGCGTATTTCGCCAGCGTTATCTGCCGCCGGCGCGGCTCGTCATCGCTGGTGGCGACCCCGTAACCCTCGCACTGGCTCAGCTGGCACCGAGTTTCGGTTATGAGGTGGTCCTGCTTCGGCCGTACGGGCCGCCTTCGCCGCCGCCGGGCACGGCATTGGCGCATTACGACACCCGCCCGCTGGCGCGCGCGCTGGCGGCGCTTGAACTGGATCCTTTCACGGCGCTGTATACCCTCACGCACGATATCGACGACGACCATGCTGCCCTGGCGAAAGGGCTGTCTTCGCCAGCGTTCGCGGTCGGCGCCCTCGGCAGTCGAAGCAAGGCATCGGATCGCAGCGCACGCCTGCGCGCGGCCGGCTTTTCCGATTCGGATCTGGACCGGCTGCATACGCCGGCCGGCCTGGCAATCAATGCCCGCGAGCCGCGCGAAATCGCCCTGTCGGTATTGGCCGAACTGGTCGCGCTGCGACCGCGCGTGAACGCGGCCACGGCTTGATTGGAGCCATCGTACTGGCCGCTGGCGCATCCACGCGCTACGGCTATAGTTCCAAGCTCCTCGCCGGGTTCAGCGGACAGCGCGTTATCACGCGAAGCCTGGCGGCATTGGACGATCAGCCACTTCGGCCCGTCGTGATTGTCACCGGCCGGGCGTCACGGCGCGTGCGCGACACGATTCGGCGACGCCCCGACGGGCGCCGAAGGTATCGGTTCGTTAACAACGCCGACTATCGCAGCGGTATGGCACAGAGCCTGCATTACGGTCTGCAAGCGCTGCCCAGCCGGTGCCAGGCGGCGCTGATCTTGCTGGCCGACATGCCGAATCTCGAGCGCCGTACCGTGGCAAGACTCTGCCGGCTGTGGCGGCCTGGGCTGGATTATGTTCGGCCGGTGTGTCGTGGCCGGCCGGGGCATCCTGTGATCGTGGCACGCCGTTTGTTTGCAGAGCTGGCCACTCTCGAGGGTGATCAGGGCGCCAAGGCGGTGCTTGAACAGGTACCCACAGAGCGCTGTCGCTTGATCGAAGCACCGCCCGGCTGCGTACAGGATGTCGATACGCCCACTGCGTTACGCCATGCGCAAAAGACCTTCAATCGGACTGATAGCGAAAACCAAACTGTCTCGATCCGTTCATCGTTTATGGTGTAGAAGTATCGGTATTACCGATGCATCCAAACACCGTAATTAAACAAATAAACAAGAAAAGAATATTCCACCGAGCGACGCGCCGAGCGTTGCCCCAAAACTGGAGAAATCCATGAGCAACCGCGAACCCCGCGGCACCGCCAGTGACGCTGGCGAGGCAACACGCCCGGGTCAACCCAAGCATTCGGCCTCCCGTCGTCGTTTCATGAAGACCGTCGGCATGTCCAGCATCGCTGCCGCAACCTCGGGCGCCGGTATCGGCCAGGCCTTCGCCGATGATGGCCAAGCCCCGGCCGCGACCGGCGATGCGCCGGCCGCCGGCAAGACCCGGGTCAAGTTCAAGATCAACGGGCAGATGAAGCAGATCGATGTCGCCCCGAACGTGATCCTGCTGGACGCGATTCGCGACGAGCTGCAGTTGACCGGCACCAAGAAAGGCTGTGACCACGGCCAGTGCGGCGCCTGCAACGTGCACGTCAACGGCACGGTCATCAACTCCTGTCTGAGCCTCGCGGTGATGCACGACGGCGACGAGATCACTACCGTCGAAGGCCTGTCCGAAAACGGCGAGCTGCATCCGATCCAGCAGGCGTTTCTGGATGAAGACGCCTATCAGTGCGGCTACTGCACCGCAGGCCAGATGATGACCGCGACCTACGTGCTGAACAGTTCGCATATCGGCGACAGCGACGACGCCGTGCGCGAAGCCATGAGCGGCAACATCTGTCGCTGCGGCGCCTACAAGAACATCCTCGCGGCGGTTCAATCCACCCGCGGCAAGGTCTAGGAGGCGGCCATGCGAAATTTCGAATATCAGAAAGCCGATAGCGTGAATGCGGCCGTGACCGCCCATGCCGGCCAGGCCTCGTCCTTCGTGGCCGGCGGCACCACCCTGCTCGACCTGGTCAAGATCGACATCATGCAGCCCGAGCGCGTGGTGGACGTGAACGGTCTGCCGCTTTACGACGTCGAAGCACTCGACGACGGCCGGCTCAAGATCGGTGCGATGGTCAGCAATACCGATCTCGCCTATCACCCGACGGTGGTCGAAAAATACGCGGTGCTCTCCGAAGCGCTGTTGTCGGGGGCTTCGACCTCGCTGCGCAACAAGGCAACGACCGGCGGCAACGTGATGCAGCGCGTGCGCTGCCCCTATTTCCGTGACGGCGTATCGGCCTGCAACAAGCGCGAGCCAGGGTCCGGCTGTGCCGCGATCGGCGGCCATAACCGCAGCGTGCATGCCGTGCTGGGAACCAGCGAACAGTGTATTGCGACGCATCCGTCCGATATGTGCGTGGCCATGGCGGCCATCGGCGCAAAAGTGCTCGTGACGGGGCCAAACGGCGAACGCGAAATCGATTTCCTCGACTTTCATCTGCTGCCCGGCGATTCGCCGGAGAAAGAGCATGCGCTGGACGTCGACGAATTGATCACCCACGTCGTGCTCGATGCGCCTATCGAGGGTAGTCGTTCCACCTATCTCAAGCTGCGCGATCGGGCGTCCTACCAGTTTGCGCTGGCGTCCAGCGGCGTGATCGTGGCCACCGAAGGCAACACCATTCGGGATGCCCGAATCGCGCTGGGCGGGGTCGGCACCAAACCCTGGCGTGCCCGCGAGGCCGAGCAGGCCCTGATCGGCGAGCCCGCCACCGAGCAAAGCTTCAAGAAGGCCGCCGAGATCGCTTTCAAGGGCGCCACGCCCTACGAACACAACGCGTTCAAGATTCCGCTCGGCCAGCAGGCGATCGTACGTAGCCTGACCCACGCCACCGCGGCCCGAGCGTAGAGGACAACCCATCATGACCGACAAGATTCAAGCCAAGATCATCGGTGCGTCCAAGCCGCGTATCGATGGCCCGCAGAAGCTGCGCGGCGAAGCGATGTACGCCGCCGATCATCATCTGCCGAACATGGCCTATGCCTATGGCGTGTTCAGCACCGTAGCCAGCGGCACGATCGACCATATCGATCTGTCGAAAGCGAAACAGATGCCGGGCGTGATCGATATCTTCCATCACGACCATTTCCCTGATCTGTATCGCACCCCGAGCAGCTTTGCCCAGGAAAACAAGGTGGACGAAACCCGTCTGCCGTTCGAGGACGGCAAGGTTTACTACCCGGGCCAGTTCGTGGCGCTGGTGGTCGCCGATACGTTCGCCAACGCCCGGGCGGCCGCCTATGCGGTAAAGGTCGATTACAGCGCCGACGCCGAGCCGATCGCCACGCTCAGTCAGGCGCTCGAGCGCGGCGGCGAGCCCAAAACGGCCAAGTCCAGCGGCCACAGCCGTGGCAATCCGGATAGCGCCTACGAGTCGTCGACCAACCGTATCGACGTCACCTATGTCACGCCCATGGAAACGCATAACCCCATGGAGATGCATGCCAGCACGGCGAGCTGGGAAAACGGCGACCTGGTGCTCTACGAAGCGTCGCAGGGGGTGATCTTCGCGCGCAACGTCATGGCCAAGGTGTTCGGCCTGGCGCCGGAGCGTGTCGAGGTGCGCTCACCGTTCATCGGGTCCGGGTTTGGCAGCAAGCTCTGGATCTGGCCGCATGCGATCGCCGCGGCGGCCGCCTCCCGCGAGGTCGGCCGGCCGGTGCAGCTGGTCGTGCCCCGCCAGCAGATGTTCACCACCACCGGGCATCGCCCGCCCACACAGCAGCAGATTCGTATCGGCGCCGACGACAACGGCAAGCTCACCGCCCTCACCCACGACTCGATCAACACCACGTCGATGGTCGATACCTATGTGGAAAGCACGGGCAGCTGCACGAAGAGTCTCTACGACTGCGAAAATCTGCGCGTAAGCCATGCGACCATCGGCGCCAATCACGGTACGCCGACGTCCATGCGCGCCCCGGGGGCAGCGCCCGGACTGTTCGCGCTGGAATCAGCCATGGATGAAATGGCCGAAAAGCTGAACATGGACCCGCTCGAGTTTCGCAAGGCGAACTACACCGAGCGCGACCAGAGCATGGATCTGCCCTTCTCCAGCATCCACCTGATGGAGGCCTTCGATAAGGGCGCAGAGAAATTTGGTTGGGCGAAGCGCGATCACGCGGTCGGCTCGATGCGCGACGGCGACGAAATCATCGGCTGGGGCATGGCCGCCTGCAACTGGGAAGCGCTGAAGATGAACTGCGATGCGCGGGTTTCGCTGCGTGCCGACGGTACGGCGTATGCCTCCTGTGCAACCCAGGATATCGGCACCGGCACCTACACGATCGTGGCCCAGGCGGTATCCTCGATCACCGGTATTCCGCTCGACAAGATCGAGGTGGAGCTGGGCGACTCGAGCTACCCGAGCGGCCCGGTGTCGGGCGGTTCCTGGGCCACGGCCACCACCCTGCCCGCCATTGCCGAAGCCACGCGATCGGCCATCGAAGCATTGAAGAGCTATGCCATCGGCGACGGCGGCGCCTTTGCAGGCGCCAAGGCCGACGATCTGAGCTTCGACGACGGTAAGCTCAGCGACGGTGATGGCAAATCGGTCGCCTATACCGACGTACTCGGGCAGCTCAAGCTGGCCAACGCCGACGGCGAGGCCCACACCCCGGGCGCCCCCCAGGGCGAATATTCCTTCCGCTCCTTCGGTGCCCATTTCGTCGAGGTTCGCTGGGATCCGGGCATCTCCCGCCTGCGGGTATCCCGTGTGGTCAGCGCTATCGACGTGGGTCAGATCATCAACGAAAAGACCTCGGCGAATCAGGTCGAAGGCGCGATCGCGATGGGTATCGGCATGGCGTTGTTCGAGGCCACCGAGTACGACGAACGCTCGGGGCTACCGGTGAACAACAACTATGCCGAATACCTTGTTCCGGTACATGCCGATCAGCCCGATTCGGTGGATGTCATTCTGCTCGACCACCCGGACTATGCCTTCAACGAGTTTGGCGCGCGTGGCATCGGCGAGATCGGTGTGACAGGAATGGCGGCAGCGGTTGCCAACGCCGTGCACCATGCCACCGGCAAGCGAATTCGCGAGTTGCCGATTCGTCTTGAACAGCTGATGAGCGCATAGCACGTGGCGGTATGCACGAGGGCGGCTGCGGCCGCCCTTCGTGTTTGTGGCACGCCCTTTGTCGATTCATCAATTTTATTCGCCTCTAGCGTTAAACCTTTGTGCCGGAACGATGTCTTAGAGCGTATCGCTGCTGGATATCAATTAAGGCAAAACGTGACGATGGACGTATTGATCATCGAGTCCGACGATCGCCGGGCGATCGATATCGGCGATTATCTGAGCAGTCGGGGTGACGATCCGGATTTCGCCTCCGATGGCGCCTTGGCAATTCGCCTTTGCGATGCACATCGCTACGATGCGGTCATTCTCGATCCCGACCCGCCAAGGGTCGATGGGGACGGGCTATGCAGCCGCCTGCGTGCCGGCCTCGGTTCCGGCCCGCCCATCCTTGTACTCACCGGCAGCGACCGGGCGCCCCGCGAGCCGATCGCCAATATCGAGAACTGCGTATTGGCGTCCAACGAATTGCCAGACCTTTATGCCCGTCTCGAGTCGGCGGTGCATTACAAGCGACGGCGGCTCAAATCGGTCGGTAGCGCGGCCCTCCAGCTCGACCCCGATCTGGGCGTTGCCCACTGTGCCGGCGAAACGGTGCCACTGGCCCCGACGAGCTACCGCATCCTGGAACTGCTGGTTCAGGCGCATCCCGACATCGTCCTGCGCGAAACCATCGAGAACGCGGTCTGGCCGGAGTGCCGGCCGGCGTCGGAAGCCGCCCTGCGCGGCCACGTGCACAGGCTTCGCCAGCTGCTCGCCGAAGTGGGCGGGGAATCGCTCATTCGTACCGTACGCGGCGTGGGCTATCGGTTGAGCGACGCCGTCTAAGCGCCGGGCTAGCGGGCGGCCGCAGGCGAGCGACGGCCATGGTGTATCTACACGTCGCGGTCTGCGGTTCGAACGCGCCTGCTTTGCCATACGGGGCGGCCAAGTCGCGTTTGCGCCCCTGGCCCGGATCGGTGCAATGTAAGCCGGCACCTATACAAAAATAATTATGGAGGAGACCGATGCGATACATGCTGCCGCTGCTGGCCGCGGGCGGGCTGTGCCTGCCGCTGCCGGCGCTCGCCGATAGAACCCCCGCCCATGACTACCCGACACAGGCCCGGGTCGAATATGCCTACGAGTGCATGAATCGCCTCGGTGGCGAGAACTACGACACGCTCTACAAATGCTCATGCAGCATCGACTACATTGCCGATCGGCTGCCCTATGACGAGTACGTCACCCTTGATACCTACCAGCGTGGCCAGAATGCCGCTGGCGAGCGCCCCGAGGTTTTGCGTGAAGGCTCGATCGCCCGTGAGAGTCGAAATCGACTGGCTGCCATCAAGGCGCAGGCGGCGCAGCAATGCCTGATCGAGCCGAGCACCGGCACGCGCGACTGAGGCTTTTCGGGCGATTCGACAGCCTTTTTTCATAGACCTTGGTCTTACTCAAACCACTGTAAAACGACGGTTTATGCTGCGCCGCAGCGCGCTGGGAGCCGATCCGGGTCCGCGCTTTGAAGGCACTCCTATGGTGAATTAGGCGTATGTGGGAAACGAACGCATGTGCGTGACATGCATCTGTCCGGATCGCGGACTTTTTTCACAGCTGTTGCAGCGCGGGCGTTCGGCTCGGTCGGGAAAAGATCCCGCCCATCAGGATCGGGAAAAAATGACTTGCAACACGCGTTTCGAGTTCTTCGAATCCGTTGACGCCACCGTTGCGCCGTGCTATCGAAAACGTGAGGGGATTGACCGGACGCACCGTTCGTACAGGCCCCGCTCGGCACGGCCTGATCCGTACAAAAAACAATGGCCGATGCCATATAAAAATTACGTGACGGAGGAGAAACGTCGTGAAACTACAACCCGCCATAGGGACGCTACGCCTGGCAACGGCTGCGCTAGCCGTGTCCTCGCTGCTGGGGTCCGGTCTCGTCTTTGCCCAAGGCGAGAAGGCTGAGAAAGACAACAACGGCTCGGCCACTCAGAGCAGTCAAGGGCAATCGACCGACCTGGTCGAAATGCAGAAGAACCCCGATAACTGGATCATGTGGAGCGGCCAGTACAACGGCCAGCGCTACAGCGAACTCGATCAGATCAACAGCGAAAACGCCGGTCAGCTTGCACCGGCCTGGACATTCTCGACCGGCGTGCTGCGCGGTCACGAAGGCGGGCCGCTGGTCAAAGGCGACACGATGTATATATCGACGCCCTTCCCCAACAAGGTATTCGCGCTGGATCTGGAAACCCACGCCATCAAGTGGAAGTACGAACCGGTCCAGGACCCGCGCGTCATCCCGGTAATGTGTTGCGATACCGTCAATCGCGGGCTGGCCTATGGCGACGGCAAGATATTTCTCCAGCAGGCCGATACCACGCTGGTCGCGCTTGATGCCGACAGCGGCAAGGTGATCTGGAAGAGCGTGAACGGCGATCCGAGCAAGGGCCAGACCGCTACCAACGCCCCGCTTGTGGTCAAGGACAAGGTCATCACCGGCATTTCCGGCGGCGAATTCGGTGTACGCGGTTATCTGACCGCCTACAACATCGACGACGGCAAGCTGGCCTGGCGTGCCTACAGCACCGGTCCGGATGACACCATGCTCATCGACCCGGACAAGACCATCGACGCGATCACCCAGAAGCCGGTCGGCAAGGATTCCAGCCTGAAGACCTGGGAAGGCGACCAGTGGAAGATCGGCGGGGGCACCACCTGGGGCTGGTTCACCTATGACCCCGACCTCGACCTGCTCTACTACGGCACCGGCAACCCGGGTACCTGGAACCCGACCCAGCGGCCCGGCGACAACAAGTATTCCATGACCCTGTTCGCCCGCGACCCGGATACGGGCGAGGCGAAATGGCTCTATCAGATGACGCCGCACGACGAATGGGATTACGACGGCGTCAATGAAAAGATCCTCGTGGACCAGGAGATCGATGGCAAGCAGCGCAAGCTCGTCGTCCACTTCGATCGCAACGGCTTTGCCTACACACAGGACCGTACCAACGGCGAGCTGCTGGTCGCCAAGAAATACGACCCGGCCGTGAACTGGGCCAGCGAAATCGATATGGAGACGGGCCGTCCGAAGCTGGTGTCGGAATACTCCACCGATGGCAAGGTCAACCAGAACGTCACCAATATCTGCCCGGCCGCGCTGGGTTCGAAGGACCAGCAGCCGGCCTCCTATTCGCCGAAGACCGGTCTGTTCTATGTGCCCACCAACCACGTGTGCATGGACTACGAGCCGTCGAAGGTAGATTACACCGCCGGCCAGCCGTACGTGGGCTCCACCGTGGCCATGTACCCGGGCCCCAACGATATCGTCAATCCGGTCAAGGAGTTCGAAGGCAAGCGGATGGGCACATTCATCGCCTTTGATGCCACCACCGGCGAGATCAAGTGGTCGGTACCCGAGCGCTTCTCGGTATGGAGCGGCGCCCTGGCCACCGCCGGCGATGTGGTGTTCTACGGCACGCTGGAAGGCTATCTCAAGGCCATCGATGCCAAGACCGGCGAGGAGCTTTACAGCTTCAAGACCCCGTCGGGGATCATCGGCAACGTCAACACCTGGAAATATGACGGCAAACAGTATATCGGCGTGCTCTCCGGTATTGGCGGCTGGGCCGGTATCGGCATGGCCGCCGGCCTGACCGACCCGAACGCCGGCCTGGGGGCCGTGGGTGGCTACAAGGATCTGAAGAACTTCACCCAGCTGGGCGGTGTTCTGACCGTATTCACCCTGCCCGACGCCGTCGCCGAAAAAGCGCGTACCAGCGAAAAAGTCGCGTCCAAGTAACGCGTATTGGTATGCCTTACCTGCCCGTATCCGTTCTGCTTGGCGCTCGACGGATACGGGCTTTTTCTTGGCCGCGAAGCGGCTCAAGGTGCAATCGAGGAGTTTCCTATGATCCCCAATCGCCAGACGATCGTCGTATCGCTCGTCGCCCTGGCTGGCCTCGGACTGGCCACAGCCGCGGTGGGTGCCGACGATGGTCCGATCGTGAACGATTACAGCAGCATGGGCGCCGAATACGGCTATTCGGGCGACAGTAGCAAGAAAGACGAATCGCAGGCCGCAGATACGAGCGCGAGCAAGTCGAGCGGTTCGACTCACTCGCGTGAGCAGGCCGCCGACGACGGCGAGCTTTACCAGGTCGACTGTGCGGGCAGCGACTGCAAGGTCAGCAAGAACGTCATGGTCGGCTACGAAAAGTTCGGCAGCCACTGCGCGCAGTGTCATGCCCAGAACGCGGAAGGCAGTACATTCGCCCCCAGTCTCGTCAAACGCCTCAAGGGCATGAACCAGGGACGATTCACCGCCGCCGTGGCGGGCGGCGTGACGCGACTGGATTCGACCACCGGCCAGTACAGCGTGATGCCGGCCTGGGCGAACAACGAAGACGTGATGAACAACGTGCAGAACATCTGGGCGTTTCTCAAAGCCCGCTCCGACGGCGAACTGCCGGCCGGCAGGCCCAAGCCGATGGACGACAAGAGCTGACCGGCCGTCGTGCGATCGTGTCTGCGGATTCGCCTGGCAGGTCTTGCCATGCTCGCCAGTACCGCTGCGGCGACCGCACAGACGAGGCCTGCATTCGAGGTGGACCGGATCGCGGACGGCGTATTCGTCCACTCGGGCCTGCAGGCCGAGGCCGATGATCGCAACCACGGTGATATCGCGAATCTAGGCTTCGTGATCGGCGCGGACTGTGTTGCCGTGATCGATACCGGTGGCAGCCCATACGTTGGCCGAGCGTTGAGGCGTGCGATCGAGGTGCGTACGTCGACGCCGGTCTGCTACGTCGTCAATACGCATATGCACCCGGATCACGTCTTCGGCAACGCCGCCTTCGCGGATACCGACGCGCGTTATATCGCGGCTGCGGGTTTCGCCCACGCCCTGGCCGCACGGCGTATGACCTATCTCGAGCGCGCAGAGCGTACGCTGGGCGTGGCTGTCAGCGACGGCTGGATCGTCATGCCTGACGACGTGGTCGACTCGCGCATGCGACTCGATCTGGGCGGTCGCTCCCTGGAGCTGACCGCCTGGGCCGATGCGCATACCGATAACGATCTCACCGTATTCGACGAGGCCAGCCATACGCTGTTCACCGGCGATCTGCTGTTCGTCGACCGCGTGCCGGCGATCGATGCCACCCTGTCCGGCTGGCTGGATGTAACGGCGTCGCTCGACGCCCGGGCCCGCGAAGTGGTCCATGTCGTGCCGGGTCACGGCCCGGTCGGGCAAGGGCTGGACGCGATGCTGGCACCCCAGACGCGTTACCTGGAGGCAATCCGCGACCAGGTCCAAAGCTCGATCGATGACGGCTACGACCTCGCCTATACCACCACGCACGTCGCGCGCGGCGAGCGTGATCGCTGGCTGCTGTTCGACGACTATCACGTGCGTAATGTCACGGCCGCCTATACCGAACTGGAGTGGCAATGACGATCAAGCCCAGCTACAACGCTGCGCATACAGACGTCGCGCCCACGCGCGCCCGTGCGAGCACGGCCATGCTATGGCTCGCGGGCCTATGTCTGCTTGCCCTTATGAGTACGGCCGTGGCGGACGTACAACGGCGCGACCAGGACGAAGCGGCCTGGAAGAGCCTGCGTGTCGAGTATTTCGGCGATCGCGCGATTGCCGATGGCCAGGACGTGGTTACGCTCGATGCCCCCTACCGTGCCGAAGACCCGGCGGTGGTACCGATCACGATTACCGATCAGCGCGCCGGTACCGAAGCGTCGCCGATCCACAAGCTCTGGCTCGTGATCGACAACAATCCGGTGCCGATGTCGGCCGCCTTCGAGTTCGGCCCCGCAGCGCGTTCGGCCACCCTCGCCCTGCGCGTACGAGTGAATTCCTATACCTATATACGGGTGCTCGCCGAGAGCAGCGATGGCCAGCTATATATGGTGAAACGCTATGTGAAAGCCAGCGGCGGCTGCTCCGCCCCGATCGGCCGCGATCTGGACGCGGCCCGCAATAACATGGGCCAGATGCGGCTTCGCCGTGTACGCGTCGACGGCAGCGACGAAACACGAAGCCAGCTCATGATCCGGCACCCGAACATCACGGGGCTGCAGATGGACCAGCTTACCCGGCTGGTCGAGCCGCCCCATTTCGTCGATGCCATCACCCTGCGCAAGGGCGACGCCCTGGTGCTGGAGTCGACGATGACCTTTTCGCTAAGCGCCAACCCGAGCCTGCAGTTCGATGTCGCCCGAGACGCGGCCGGCGATCTCGGCGCGCAGGTTCATGACAACAAGGGCAACGAGTTCCGCCAGACCTGGCCGGCCGAGCCCGGCGCCGCCCCAACCCAAACGACCGCCGATGGAAAGACCTGATGAATACCCGCATACCATTCTCCCCCCGACTACGGCGCAACGTGGGCGTCGCCCTGCTCGCGCTGGGCGTAGCCATGCCGGCGCTGGCACAGCGTACGCGCAGCGTCGAAAACCCTGCCGCCGACGCGCTACGGGTCTGTGCCGACCCGAGCAACATGCCCTTTTCCAATGAAGCGGGCGAAGGCTTCGAGAACCGTATTGCCGCCCTGTTCGGCGCCAAACTCGGCGTGCCCGTGGAATACACCTGGATGCCGGAGCAGATGGGCTTCGGCCGCAATACCCTCAAGCGCTGGATTGCCGAAGAGAATCGCTATGCCTGCGATCTGATCATCAGCGTGGGCAGCGCATTTGAAGTGGGCAAGACCACGCGGCCCTATTACCGCTCGACCTATACCCTGGCCTATCTAAAGGGCCACGGTCTCGATACGATCGAACGCCCGGACGACCTGCTCGGCCTGCCCCAGGCACAAAGAGACGACTTGCGGATTGGTGTATTCACCGGCTCGCCGCCAGGGGACTGGATTATTCAGCACGGCATGATCGGTCAGATCGTGAGCTACCGCGCCCAGTCCGGCGGTTACGACGTCGACCCCGCGGATATGGTGGCAAAGGACCTCGTCAACGGCGATATCGATATCGCCGTGGTATGGGGACCGATCGCCGGTTATTACGCCCAGAAGATCGATAGCGTCGATATCGCGGTCGTGCCGTTCGCCCGCGACGACGGGCCGATGTTCGATTTCCCCGTCTCCATGGGCGTGCGCTACGGCAACGACGATTGGCTCAATACCGTGCAAGGGCTCATCGACGACAATCGCGACGCGATCGATGCAATTCTCGACGACTACGGCGTCCCCCGCGTGCCCCTGCGCGACGTCGATCGTCAGATGCCGGAAGACGACGATGATTGAACCGCATACACGCCTTGGCCGAACCCTGCGATATTCGTGGATGTTGCTGCTCGTGCTCGCTTGCACGGCCGCGTCGGCGGCAGCGAAGACCGACAGCGACGCATCCGAACAGCGCGACTTCTCGCAGGCGAACCGGCTGCTGTTCATGACCGATCACCTGAACGACGTACAGGCGCCCGCGACTCTCGCCTACGCCTTTGCCCACCGTGAACACGAGGATAGCGAACGAGATTACGACGACAGGGTGTTGCTGAACATCGACAGCAGCGACCAGGCCGGCAAGCACGTAGCCATCGACTTCCTCAGCGACGAGCGTCATCGCTATATGCCGGAAGTCGATAACGCCCGCGGCAATCCGGTGATCATGATGTTTCTGCAAAACGACGTGTCCACGCTTGCCCAGCAGACCGGCGGCAGCTGGCGCTACTTTCAGCGGCGGGTGAAGTTCGCCCTGCAGGATTCAGCGTCGGTGACCGAGGATACCGCCGACTATGGCGGGGAACAGGTCGCCGTTCAGCGTATCGAACTCGAACCCTACGCCGACGAGCGCGGCCATCGCGAAAAGATGGCCGATGCGGTCAAGCGGCATTACACCTTCGTTATCTCCGATGCGGTGCCGGGCGGCGTGCTCGAGCTGCGCGCGCGCACGCCCGCCGGCGACGGCCGTGGCGAAACACTCGACCGAATGACGCTGCTGCCAACTGATAGCCACACGCCGGAGACGCCGTGATGTGCAAGCCGGCCGTTACCACGGCGCGCAGGCAGGCCATGCAGGCACTGCTCGCCGTGTTGATGGCAATGATATGCGGGGCCGGCATGGCCGACGCCCGCACCGCAGGCGAACCCCGCACGCTGTTGATCCTGCCCTTCGACATGGTCGATTCCAGCCTGCAGGGCGAAATGAACCATGGTCCGCTGGCGGCCGACGTCGCCCGTCTTGAGCGCACCCAGGCGATCGTGCAACGCGCTCTTTCAGCCCGCGAAGAGTTCCGCCTCGTCGATGCCGCACCGATCAATGAGGATATCGCTCAGGCTCGGCAAAGCTATCGCTATCTGTATGAATGCAACGGCTGCGAAATCGATCTTGGCCGGGCCGCAGGCGCCGAGCTGGTACTCACCGGCTGGGTACAGAAAGTCAGCAACCTGATCATCAATATCAATGCCACGCTTTACGACGTCCAGCGCGGGAAGGCCGTGGCAGGGGGTTCGGTGGACATGCGCGGCAATACCGACCGCACCTGGCGTGCCGCCGCACTCTATCTGGTCAACCATAGCCTGGTGTCGAACTACCACGCGCGGGCGATCGACGGCGACGCTGCCACGCCCTAGCGTGGGCACGTCCTACGAGATGCTGCGCCAGATTAGTCCGGCGTCGACTGAACCGGTGCGGTTATCGGCGCAACGGCGGAATCGACGATGTCGCGGATACGACCGTTGATCTCAACCGCCAAAGCATTGAAGGCGGGCCGCTCGGTATCGATCGGTAACAGCCAGCTGGCCACATGGATACGCGCGTCCTTTTCGAATACGGCGACTCGACAAGGCATGTAAAGCAGAAACCCGGGATCGATCGTCAGCAGGCGACGGGCGTACTCCAGATTGCAGAAATGGACAATCGTGGCATCGCCAGAATTACTGTGGCCGCGTTGGCGTATCGCCGCACCGATTTCGTTGCGGGCCGTGATCGCGAAATTGTAAGAACCGATGGCCTGTTCTAGGTCCAGTACGGTATCAACGAACGCCTTGCCCTCGGGCGCGGTGCGCTCGTAGTGACTACGCTCTACCGCGCGGGCGGTGCCGACTAGGCAACCCAGCAGCACGAGTAAGGGGATGATCCGGCTGCAAAAGCGGCGGGTCAAAAGCCGGCATAGCGCTTGGCCGGCTTCGAACGATGGTGCCGTCGGAGGGACTTGAACCCCCACAGCCTTTCGGCTACTAGGACCTAAACCTAGCGTGTCTACCAATTCCACCACGACGGCGCGCCGGCTATGCTAACCGATCCCGGCCGCGCACGCAGCCCCCGCCCCCGCACAAGGCGGGCAGCGGTACGGCCGAGGTACGTCGATCCCGCGATAAAGGGATGCGTTCATCCGTCGAGCACCGATGCCTCGACATGGTGCTCGACGTCCAGCTCCTTGTTCACGCTGTAGTCGACCGGGCAGTCAATCAGCACGACGCCGCCCTGTGCGTAGGCCTGTTCGAGCACATCGTGAAGCGCGTCCTCCGGGCCAAGACGCACGCCGCTGGCCCCGTATGCCTGTGCATACGCAACGAAATCCGGATTGCCGAAGCCCATGCCGAAATCCTCGAAGCCGGCCCCGGCCTGTTTCCAGCTGATGAAGCCATAGCCGTCGTCGCGCACCAGGAGCACGACCAGATCAAGGCCGAGGCGCACCGCGGTTTCCATGTCCTGGCTGTTCATCATGAAGCCGCCATCGCCACAGATCGCCAGCACGCGACGGTCCGGGTGCACCATCTTGGCGGCCATGGCCGCCGCCAGGCCGGCGCCCATACTGGCCAGCGCGTTGTCGAGCAGTACCGTGTTGTGTTCAAACGCCGGATACATGCGCGCGAACCATATCTTGTAGATCCCGTTATCCAGGCTGATGATGTCGCGGCGCCCCATCACCTGACGTACTTCGCGGGCCAGGCGTTGCGGCGTGGGCGGATAGCTGTCTGCCGGTTCACTTTCATGCAGCAGCGTGTCGACATACGCGCGTAGGCGCGCCAGACGGCGGGTGTCGAAGCGGGTGCCCTCGAGGCGGGCGCGCAGGGTCTGCAGCGTATTGGAGATATCGCCCAGCACCTCGTGCGACGGGCTGTAATACTCGTCCGGCTCGGCCGGCACGAAGTCGATATGCAGAATGTCCTTGCTCTTGTCGGCGTTCCAGACCGACGGCGGATATTCGACCACGTCATAGCCGAGGGTTATGACCAGGTCGGCCTCGTCGATGGCACTGTGCACGTAGTCGTGCTTGTGAATACCCATGCAGAACAGGCTCTGCGGATGGTCGTCCGCCAGTACGCCCTTGCCCATCTGGGTGCCGATGGCAAACAGGCCGGTTGCCTCGACAAACGCCTGGAGCTGTTCGGTGATGCGTTTTCGATTCGCTCCGGCCGAGTAGATGATGATGGGCTGGCGCGCCGCGCGAATCATTTCCGCGGCCTGGTCGGTGGCCTGTTCGTCGGCGTTGGGGCGACGCAGCGTCACCCGCCGTTGCGGCACGCTCGGTTCGATTTCCTCGCCGGCGATGTCTTCCGGCAATTCCAGGTGCACGGCCCCGGGTCGCTCGGCCTCCGCGACCTTGAAGGCATGCCGGACGCAGCGCGGGATCACGCCGCTGTCGGTGATCGAATAGTTCCACTTCGTCAGCGGCTTGAACGTATCGACTACGTCGATGAGCTGGAACTTGCCCTGGCGGTTGTCGCGCAGTGCCTTCTGGCCGGTGATGGCGAACACCGGCATACCGCCAAGCTGGGCATAGGCAATGCCGGTCAGCAGATTCGTGGCGCCGGGCCCCAGCGTGGAAAGACATACGCCGGCACGCCCGGTCAGTCGACCGTAGGTGGCCGCCATGAAGGCGGCATGCTGTTCATGGCGGGTGACGACCAGGTCGATATCGCTGCCGCGCAACGACTCGATCAGATCGAGATTCTCTTCCCCCGGCACGCCAAAAACATACTCCACCCCTTCTTCCTCGAGGCAGCGAACGAATAAATCCGATGCTTTCAAAACGATTCCTTGTGTGGCGTTATCTGTTTCGACTATAGCCCATCGTAACGCGCGTTACCTGCGCAGCCGGTCAGACTCGAGCGCCCTCTCAGTCGCGCTCGGCGGCGACCACGGCGACGGTGAGTCGAGATACGCACAGATGACGGTCCTGGTCATCGAACAGGTCGGTCTGCCATACATGGGTACTGCGCCCCACCCGGATAGGGGTACAACGCGCACGTACCGTGCCGCTGGATGCGCCGCGCAGATGGCTTGCGTTGAGCTCGATGCCAACGCATACGAAGCGTTCGCGGTCGACACACATATTCGCCGCCACGCTGCCCATGGATTCCGATACCGCGCAGGAAATACCGCCG